>JADGRR010000456.1 GCA_017880745.1 Burkholderiales bacterium | reverse complement strand
GGTGGCGAAATCGAGCATTCCCAGCCGTTCTCCGACGTCGACATGGTCTTTCGCCGGAAAATCGAACTGCCGCGGCGTGCCGTGGCGGCGCACCTCTGCGTTGTTTTCCGCCGACTGCCCCAACGGAACGCTCGCGTGCGGCAAGTTGGGTATCACCAGCAGGAAATCCTGCAGCTTCGCCTGGATCTGGAGTAGCTTTGCTTCCAGGGACTGCAGCTCGGCATTGGCCTGGCTGGCCTCGCCCATCATGGCGGTGACGTCTTCCCCCTTGCCCTTGGCCTGGCCGATGCGCTTGGCCAGGCTGTTGCGTGCGGCCTGAAGCTCCTGGGTACGCGTCTGCACCAGCTTGCGTTCCTGCTCCAGCGCCTGGAACGCCGCGCCATCGAGATGGAACGGTCGCGCAGCGAGCCGGCTGGCGACGCCTTCAAGATCGTTACGTAATAGCTGAATATCTAGCATTGGGGGAATCCAGGAAATCTGTGTTGATCCGTCGCTAGGATTTTTTCACTTTTCGGTCGAGCTCGCGCAGGTAGGCAAGCTTCTCGAATATCCTGGCCTCCAGGCCGCGCGGCGTCGGCCGGTACCAGTTCACTTCGGGCATGCCTTCGGGAAAATAATGCTCGTCCGCAGCGTAGGCGTCCGGCTCGTCGTGGGCGTAGCGGTATTCGCGCCCATAACCCAGTTCCTTCATCAGCTTGGTCGGGGCGTTGCGCAGATGCTCCGGCACCAGTCGCGTTTTGTCTTGCCCGACGAACGCGCGGGCGTCATTATACGCCACGTACACCGCGTTCGACTTCGCGGCGCAGGCGAGATAAATCACGGCCTCGGCCAGCGCCAGCTCGCCCTCGGGCGAGCCCAGCCGCTCGTAGGTCTCGCAGGCATCCAGCGCAAGGCGCAGCGCGCGCGGATCGGCGAGGCCCACGTCTTCCATGGCCATGCGCACCAGCCGCCGGCCGACGTACAGCGGGTCGGCGCCGCCATCGAGCATGCGCACCATCCAGTACAGCGCGGCGTCCGGGCTGGAGCCGCGCACGCTCTTGTGCAAGGCGGAAATCTGATCGTAGAACGCGTCGCCGCCCTTGTCGAAACGGCGCAGATTGCGCGACAGCGCGTGGTCGACGAACGCGCCGTCGATGCCCTGCTCGCTCTCGCCCGCGGCGGTCTGGATGATCTCGAGCAGATTGAGCAGGCGCCGCGCATCGCCGTCGGCGAGTCCGATCAGGCGTTCGCGCGCGTTCGCATCGAATTGCAGCCCGGCGAGCGGACCGCCTAGGGCGCGGTCGAGCAGCTGCCCGAGTTCCTCGTCGCTCAGACTCTTGAGCACATACACCGCGGCGCGCGACAGCAGCGCGCTGTTCACTTCGAACGAGGGATTTTCCGTGGTGGCGCCGATGAACGTGAACAAGCCCTGCTCGACGAAGGGCAGGAACGCGTCCTGCTGCCCCTTGTTGAAGCGGTGCACCTCGTCGACGAACAGGATGGTATGCCGTCCCGACTGCGCCAGCACCGATTGGGCACGCTGCACCGCCTCGCGAATGTCCTTGACCCCGGAAAACGCCGCAGACAGGGCGATGAATTCGGCGTTGAAGGCATTGGCCATCAGGCGCGCCAGGGTGGTCTTGCCCACCCCCGGCGGCCCCCACAGGATCATGGAATGCGGCTTGCCCGATTCGAAAGCCAGGCGCAGCGGTTTGCCCGGCCCGAGCAGATGCGGCTGACCCAGAACGTCGGCCAGGGTCTGCGGGCGCATCGCCTCGGCCAGCGGCGCCGCGGGTTTTGGGCCTGCGAAAAGGTCAGTCACGGATTCATGCGGCTGTAGGAGCGAGCTTGCTCGTGAACAAAGTGCGGATTCACGCTGCTGTAGGAGCGAGCTTGCTCGCGAATCATGGAATTCGCGAGCAAGCTCGCTCCCACACCGGCTCCGACACCGAGAACGAACGAGCCACGCCTCAGTCGCCGATCACGTCTGCGCCCTTGGGCGGGACAAACTTGAACAACGCCGTGTCGAGTTTAGGATTGCGGCGCAAGGCGGTGAACTTCAGCACCGTGGTCTGGCCGAAGCTGTCGGCCAATTCCATGACCTCCAGGCCGGAGAAACCGAAACCCATGCGGATGGTCTCGAAATTCGATTCTTTCTCTCGCGGCACGGCCTCGACCCATTCCAGGCCGTCCTTCTGTCCCTGGTCGCTGAGCTTGAAGGCGCGCTCGATTTCGTTGCTGCCGGCGAGCAGCGCCGCCGGCGTCGAACCAAGCGCGCGGTCCAGACGCCTCACCGTGACCTGCTTCAGGTCCTCGTCATAGACCCACACCTTTTCCCCGTCGCCGACGATCAGCTGGGCATAGGGTTTGGCATAAGTCCAGCGGAACCGGCCCGGACGCATGAAAGCCAGGGTGCCGCTCGACTCCTGTGTCAGCTTGTGCTTGCGGTCGTAGACTTTCTGCTCGAATTCGCCCTGCGCCGACGCCGTAGCCGCAATGAAGCTGTGGAGCGCATCACGACCCGCGGCGAGGGCGCCGCCTGCAGGCAGCAGCAGCGCGGCAAGCAACAGCATCCGCAGCCGCATCGCTTTAGCCCTCAGCCCGGTTGGGCACCAGAACTTCGCGGTTGCCGTTCGGCTGCATCGCCGAGACCATGCCTGCATGCTCCATCTGCTCGATCAGGCGCGCCGCGCGGTTGTAGCCGATGCGCAGGTGCCGCTGCACCAGCGAGATGGAAGCGCGACGCGTGCGCAATACGATTTCCACCGCCTGATCGTAAAGGGGATCGGCCTCGCCGCTCGCTTCGCCTGCGCCGTTCGGCTCGCTGCCGGATTCATCCGCCTCGAGCACGCCGTCGACGTAATCGGTCTGTCCCATTTTCTTGAGATAAGCGACCACCTTGTGCACTTCGTGATCGGCGACAAAAGCGCCGTGCACGCGCTGCGGCAGCCCGGTTCCGGGCCGCAGGTAGAGCATGTCCCCCTGGCCCAGCAAAGCTTCGGCGCCCATCTGGTCGAGGATGGTGCGCGAGTCCACTTTGCTCGATACCTGAAACGAGATGCGGGTCGGAATATTGGCCTTGATCAGTCCCGTGATCACGTCCACCGAGGGGCGCTGCGTTGCCAGAATCAGGTGTATGCCCGCAGCACGCGCCTTCTGCGCCAGGCGCGCGATTAGTTCCTCCACTTTCTTGCCCACCACCATCATCAGGTCGGCGAGCTCGTCGATCACCACCACGATGTAGGGCAGCGGCCCGAGGAACTGCGGCTCGCCCGTCTCCAGCGTGGTCGGATCCTGGATCGGGCGACCGGCCTTCTCCGCCTCCGCCACCTTGGCGTTATAGCCCG
>JADGRR010000455.1 GCA_017880745.1 Burkholderiales bacterium | reverse complement strand
GGCGAAGGCGCTGCAAGGAGCGATGAACGATCTGCTGGCGGACGGTACGGTGAAGAGCATCATGCAGCGTCACGGCGTGAAGCATCGGCAACCGTGAACCCGCGCGTGTTCGGACGCCGGCAGAGGCGCCAGTGCTGAATTCGGTCAGCACGTTTGGCAGTGCGAAAACCGCTCGTTTTGCTTGTGCCCCCAATGAAGAATCTGGCATCATCATAGTCATCGATACCGTCGACGTCGGCAAGTTGCCTTGGGTGTCGCGATGCGTTGAGCACCGACTTAGAGTGTTGCGCTTTGACACAACTGTATCGTTTTGTTGCGCTACCTACGAAACGAAGTGCTTAAAACCAGGATAGGTGCCTGCAAAAGCGTGGCACGCGATTTGCACATAGACATTATCCTGTCGCATTGCGAACAGGGACGCGATTGAACCGAAGAACGTTTGAGTCCCAGGAGGTCGGAAATGCAGAAATCACTTCACATCAATCCCGACAAATGCACCGGGTGTCTACAGTGCGAGATGGCGTGCAGTTACGAGCACTACGGCCTTTTCAACCCGTCCAAGTCGGTCATCAAGGTGTTCGATTTTCACGAGGCCGGCAGGAAAGTGCCCTATACCTGCACCCAGTGCGCCGAGGCCTGGTGCCTGCACGCCTGCCCGGTCGAAGCCATCGTGCTCGATGCGGCCACGGGCGCAAAGGTGGTGATGGACGACGTCTGTGTGGGCTGCAAGGTGTGCACCATCGCCTGCCCGTTCGGCACCGTCAATTACGTTCAGGATACCGGCAAGGTGCAGAAGTGCGACCTCTGCGGCGGCGATCCGGCCTGCGCCACGGCCTGTCCCACCGGCGCGATTACCTACATCGATGCCGACTGGACCGGTCTGGATCGCATGAAACAGTGGGCCGGCAAACTCGATAACCAACCTTCCGCTTAAGGAGAACGATCATGGCATGGGCTGGAAGAATACTCCGCGTCAACCTGACTGCTGGCACCTGCAAGTCCGAGCCGCTCAACATGCAATGGGCGCGCGACTACATCGGCCAGCGCGGTCTGGCCACCAAGTACTACGTCGAGGAAGTCGATGCAAAGGTCGATCCGCTTTCTCCCGCCAACAAGATCATCTGGGCCACGGGCCCGCTTACCGGAACGATGGCTTCCACCGGCGGACGCTATTCGGTGATCACCAAGGGTGCCCTCACCGGGGCCATAGCCTGCTCCAACTCGGGCGGCTACTGGGGCGCCGAACTGAGGATGGCCGGCTGGGACATGATTATTTTCGAAGGCAAATCCGCGAAGCCCGTCTATCTGGTGATCGAAGACGACAAGGCGGAACTCCACGACGCCGCATTCATCTGGGGCAAGTCGGTGTGGGAAACCGAACCGGCGATCAAGGCCAAGCACCAGGAACCGCAGATGCGCGTGAGCAGTATCGGGCGCGCGGGGGAAACGGGCTGCCTGTACGCCGGAGTCGTCAACGACCTGCATCGCGCGGCCGGGCGCTCCGGTGTCGGCACGGTGATGGGCAGCAAGAACCTGAAGGCGATCGGGGTGCGCGGCACCAAAGGGGTCGGCAACATCCGCGATTTCAAGGCGTTCATGCAGGCGACCACGGCGGCGAAGAAAGTGCTGCACGATAATGCCGTCACCGGCCAGGGACTGCCTACCTATGGCACCCAGGTGCTGATGAACGTGATCAACACCATGGGCGCGCTGCCGACGCGCAATCACCGCGACGTCCAGTTCGAGGGCGCGAAGGATATTTCCGCCGAGGCGATGCACGAGCCGCGCAAGTCCGACGGCAAAGCCAACCTGGTGACGAACCAGGCCTGCTTCGGTTGCACCATCGCCTGCGGGCGGATTTCCAAGATCGACGAAAAGCATTTCTCGGTGGTGAACCGGCCGCAGTATTTTGGCGCATCCGGCGGGCTGGAATACGAAGCTGCCTGGGCGCTGGGCGCGGCCAACGGGGTCAACGATCTCGAGGCGCTGACATTCGCAAATTACATATGCAATGAACAGGGGATGGACCCGATTTCATTCGGCGCCACCGTCGGCGCGGTGATGGAACTCTACGATATGGGTGTGCTGACCAAGGAGCAAATGGGCATCGACGCCAAGTTCGGTTCGGCCGAAGCCTTGGTCCACTTTGTGGAGATCACCGTGAAGGGCGAAGGCTTTGGCAAGGAGATCGCGCAGGGCTCCAAGCGCCTCACCGCCAAGTACGGGTACCCCGATCTGTCGATGAGCGTCAAGGGCCAGGAATTCCCCGCCTACGACTCGCGCGGCATCCAGGGCATGGGCCTGGCCTACGCCACTTCCAATCGCGGCGCCTGCCACCTGCGCGGCTACACCGTCGCCTCCGAAGTGCTGGGCATTCCGGTGAAGACCGACCCCCTGGTCACCGAGGGCAAGGCCGATCTGGTCAAGGCCTTTCAGGATGCGACCGCGGTGTTCGATTCGGCCGGCGTGTGCGTATTTACGACGTTTGCCTGGACCCTCGCAGACCTGCAGCCGCAGCTCGCCGCCGCGTGTTTGAGCGAGTTCACGGTGGAAGAGCTGGGCAAGATCGGCGAGCGCATCTGGAACATGGAACGCGAATTCAACAACCGCGCCGGCTTTACCAACAAGGACGATAATCTGCCCAAGCGTCTCCTGACCGAGCCCGCAAAGACCGGCCCGGCGAAAGGACTGGTCAACGGCCTGGACAAGATGCTGCCGGAATACTACAAGGCGCGCGGCTGGGACACCGAAGGCCGACCAACGAAGGAGACCAGGGCGCGCTTGGGACTCTGAGACTCGGGGAATTTACGCTATGACGGGATCCGGGTGGGAACGGCACGGCCCACCCGGTCCCTGGTGCGCCTCTGACGTCCTAGCCGGCAAGCTGCTATTTTCGAGCCGTCGCTCGACGACATTGGCTCTTTTCTCTGTTCTCCGCTAAAGGCGGCACAACATGGCCATTACCTTGTCCCGCCGCCGCTTCATCACTCTCGCAGCCGCGGCTGCTGGCTTCCCGTTGCTGCTGAAGGCAGGAGGTGCCCAGACCAGGCTGGTGCGTTGGGACGGTACTGCACTGGGGGCGCCCGCCTCCATTCAGCTTTTCCACCCCGACGCGGCGCAAGCGCGCGGCGCCATCGCCGCCGGCTTGGACGAATTGGCGCGTCTGGAAGGCATATTCAGCCTTTACCGTGCAGACAGCGCCATTTCCGCGCTCAATCGCGAGGGCGTGCTTGAACACGCGCCGGCCGACTTCGTCGCACTGCTATCGCGCGCGTTGGCACTTGCCGAGATCAGCGAGGGTGTATATGACCCTACCGTGCAACCGGTGTG
>JADGRR010000048.1 GCA_017880745.1 Burkholderiales bacterium | reverse complement strand
GGTCAAGGTCATGAATTCGCCGGAAAGCCACGAGCGCATGACGGCGTTGGGCTGGGACCCGGTCACCAATACGCCGGAGGAGTTCGCGGCGCTGATCAAATCCGAATTGGCGATCTGGGCCGACGTGGTGAAGAAATCCGGCGCCAGAATCGACTGAACTAGACAGGGTGCCCTAGGTGCCTCCGCATGCAACGAAGAAACCTGCGCGCTGCGCGCGCCAACCATTAGAGTCGTTGCAAATTCGTGATATGCGACGAACACCTTTGCGCGCTGCGCGCGCCAACCGTGTTTTCTGCGCGGATGAAAAGCACATCCGCACAGAAAACACGGTTATTGTAAAAACCAGACGCAGCGTGGGGGTGTTATGCCAGATCGCCGATTGCGTGCGGATGGTTTTTCATCCGCGCGCAATCGACGATCCGCGCGGACGGCTTTTCGTCCGCGCAAAATCGCAACTCTGCAGCAACGTTTTATGGGGCTAACCATGGAAATGACATCTGTTCAGGCAGTGCCGGACAACCGCGGCGCCAATCTGTTCGAAGCCGATCCGCGCTATTCCGACCTGCTCGCCTTGTATCTAGAGCCGAAGCTGCACGCTCACCTGCTGCCGCATCTGGATCGCCTGGGCGTGCTGGCTGGCGACACGCTCGATCGCCTCGCTTCGACCGCCGACAGGAATCCGCCGGTATTGCATTACCGCGACCGGCGCGGCTTCGACCGCGAGTGGATAGAGAAACACCCGGCCTATGCGGAGATGGAACAGTTCGCCTACGGCGAATTCGGCCTCGCCGCCATGTCGCACCGCGCGGGCGTGCTGGGTTGGCCGGAACCGCTGCCGCCGCTGGCAAAATATGCGCTGACCTACGTCTTCGTCCAGGCCGAGTTCGGCTTGTGCTGCCCCTTGAGCATGACCGACTCGCTCACGCGCACGCTGCGCAAGTTCGGCGCGCCGGGATTGGTGGCGCGCTACCTGCCGGGGTTGATCGCGACCGACATGGATCAACTGACCCAGGGCTCGATGTTCATCACCGAGCAGGAGGCCGGGTCGGACGTCGGCGCCGTCACCACCGTCGCGCGGGCGCAAGGCGAGGCCTGGCAGCTCACCGGAGACAAGTGGTTCTGCTCCAATGCCGATGCCGGCCTGGCGCTGGTGCTGGCGCGGCCCGAAGGCGCGCCGCAGGGGACCCGCGGCCTGGGCCTGTTCCTGCTGCCGCGCGTGCTGCCGGACGGCAGCGCTAACCGCTACCGCATCATCCGCCTCAAGGACAAGCTGGGCTCGCGCGACATGGCGAGCGGCGAAATCCGCATGGAAGGCGCCACCGCCTATCTGGTGGGCGAACTCGGCCGGGGTTTCGCCCAGATGACCGACATGATCAACATGTCGCGGCTCTCCAACGGCGTGCGCGCCGCCGGCATGATGCGGCGCGCGCTCACCGAGGCGCTGCACGTGGCGCGCAACCGCAAGGCGTTCGGCAAGCTGCTCGTCGATCTGCCGCTGATGCGCCGCCAGTTGCTGAAGCTGATGCTGCCGGCAGAGCAGGCGCGCAGCCTGTTCATGCTGACCGCAGTTGAACTCGATAAAGCCGACCGGGGCGACGAGCAGGCGCGCCGCCGCGTGCGCATCCTCACGCCGCTGCTCAAGTTCCGCGCCTGCCGCGACGCGCGCCGCGCCGCCGGCGACGCCATGGAGGTGCGCGGCGGCTGCGGTTATGTCGAGGAATGGTCCGATCCGCGCCTGGTGCGCGACGCCCATCTGGGTTCGATCTGGGAAGGCACCAGCAACATCGTGGCGCTGGACGTGATGCGCGCGATCCGGCGCGAACAATCGCTCGAGGCCCTGCGCACCGACCTCGAGGCGCGCCTCGCGCGCGCCGGGCCGCTGCGCGAGCGGCTGCGCGCTGCGCTCGAGCGCAGCGTTGCACTTGCCGGCAACGCTGCGGCGCAGAAGAACGAGGCGCTCGCGCGCCAGGCGGCGAGCGCGCTCTATCGCGTGAGCGCTGCGGTGGTGATGGCGGAGGAGGCAGGATGCCTTGCGCATGATGCGCGGCGCGCGCTGCTTGCGAGCCTCGTGCTCGAACATCACTTGGAGGGCCGTGATCCCCTGGCGCCGGCGGACACGCTGCGCGAAGCTGAAATCGCCGAAGCCCTGCTGGGGGAGCAGCCGCTCGCTGCGGCGGCTGCGCATCGTCTGATCGGGCGCTGAATACCAATACGATCCTGCCGATCCGCGCGCGGTCGCCGGGCGCGGGCGATCCGATCGCTGTTGCCGGCGCTGCATGCCGGACCCGATTTCACAATTTAGCCACTGCATCTAGGAGTATCCATGCCCCGCCCGCTTTCGCATATTCGCGTGCTCGACCTTTCCCGTGTCCTTGCCGGACCCTGGGCCTCGCAGAACCTGGCCGACCTCGGCGCCGAAGTGATCAAGGTCGAACGTCCCGGCACGGGGGACGACACGCGCGGCTGGGGGCCGCCCTGGCTCAAGGACCGCGATGGCAAGGACACGCGCGATTCGTCCTACTATCTCTCCTGCAACCGCGGCAAGAAATCCATCACCCTGGACATCTCCACGCCGGAGGGCCAGCAAATCGTGCGCGGGCTCGTGGCGAAGTGCGACGTCCTGATCGAGAACTACAAGGTCGGCACGCTGGCGCGCTATGGCTTGAGCTACGCGCAGTTGCGCGAAATCAATCCGCGCCTGATCTACTGCTCCATCACCGGTTTCGGCCAGTCGGGTCCCTATGCGCCCCGGCCCGGCTACGACTTCGTGTTCCAGGGCATGGGCGGCCTGATGAGCATCACCGGCGAGCGCGACGAACTGCCCGGCGGCGGGCCGATGAAAGTCGGCATCGCCATCACCGACATACTCACCGGCATGTACGCGAGCCTGGCGATCACCGCCGCCATCACCCATTGCGAGCGCGGCGGCAGCGGCCAGTACATCGACGTGGCGCTGCTCGATTCCATGGTCGCGTTCAATGCCAACCAGATCAGCGGCTACCTCGTCTCGGGCGACATCCCCAAGCGCTACGGCAATGCCCATCCCAACGTCGTGCCCTACCAGGTATTTCCGTGCAAGGACGGCCACATCATTCTGGCGGTCGGCAACGATAGCCAGTTCGCCAGCCTGTGCAAGGTGGCCGGCCGGCCCGAACTCGCCGGGGACGAGCGCTTCCGGCTGATGTCCGGGCGCATCGTCAACCGCGATGCGCTGATACCGCTGATCGCCGAGATCATGAAAACGCGCGGCATGCACGACTGGATCGACGTGCTGGAGGCCGCCAACGTGCCCTGCGGCCCGATCAACAACATGCAGCAGGTATTCGAGGATCCGCAGGTGCAGCACCGCGGACTGAAGGTCGAAATTCCGACCCCCGCGGGCGTGCCCTGTCCGACGGTGGCAAGCCCGATGCGCTTTTCCGAGACGCCGGTGGAATACACCGTGGCGCCGCCGACGCTGGGCCAGCACACGCAGGAGATCCTGCAGGACCTGCTCGGCATGGACCGGCAGGCGCTGGATGCGCTTGCCGCGAAAGGCATCGTCTGAGCCGTGGAGCGATCCGAATCGCCACGTATAACAACTCAGACGGCCACGTCCTTTTTGCGGCCGAACAGCGCCGTCAGTTCGCCGACAATGCCGCGGCGGAACGCGAGCACGCAGATCACGAAAATCGCGCCCATGATCACCTGCACCCAGGAGCCCACCTTGTCGGCGAGTTCGTTTTCCAGGGTGACGATGAAAAAACCGCCCACCACCGGCCCGAACATGGTGCCGATGCCGCCGATCAGCGTCATCAGAACCACCTCGCCCGACTGCGGCCAGTTGACGTCGGTGAGCGTCTCGAAGCCGAGCACGATGGTCTTGGTCGCGCCGGCCATCCCCGCCAGCGCGGCAGAGATCACGAATGCGAGCAGCTTGTGCTTGTCCACGTCGTAGCCCAGCGACAGCGCGCGCGCCTCGTTCTCGCGGATCGCTTTCAGCACCTGGCCGAAGGGCGAGTGCACGGTGCGGTATATGAGCAGAAAGCCGATCATGAAATTAGCAAACACCATGTAGTACATGGCGATGTCGTCTTCCAAATTGAAGTAACCGAACAGCTTTCCGCGCGGCACGCCCTGGAGGCCGTCCTCGGCGCCGGTGAATTTCGCCTGCAGGCAGATAAAGTAGATCATCTGCGCCATCGCCAGCGTGATCATGGCGAAGTAGATCCCCTGGCGGCGTATGGCCAGACTGCCTATCGCCCAACCGAGGAGCGCGGCCGTGGTGACCGCGAACAGGATGCCTAACTCGGGGGCGAATCCCCAGGCCTTGATACTGTATGCAGCGGCATAGCCCGCGGTACCGAAGAAGGCCGCGTGGCCGAAGGACAAGAGGCCGGTGAAGCCGAGGAGCAGGTTGAAGGCGCAGGCAAACAGCGCGAAGCATAGCGCCTTCATCAGGAATATCGGGTAGGCGCCGGTATAGGGCGCGACCAGGCCGAGCAGGACCAGGAGCACGAATCCGACGGCGGTCTTGTTGTTCATTTCTCTTTACCGAACAGGCCGGCCGGCCGCACCATCAGCACGATCGCCATGATCACGAACACCACGGTAGAGGAGGCCTCGGCGTAGTACACCTTGGCGAGGCCTTCGATCACGCCCAATCCGAGGCCGGTGAGAATGGAACCGAGTATCGATCCCATGCCGCCGATCACCACCACCGCGAACACGACGATGATGATATTGGAGCCCATCAGCGGATTGATCTGGATCACCGGCGCGGCGAGCACGCCGCCGATCGCCGCCAGGGCGACGCCGAAGCCGAAGGTCAGGGTCACCATCAGCGGCACGTTGACGCCGAAGGCCTGCACCAGCTGAGGATTCTCGGTCCCGGCGCGCAGGTAGGCGCCGAGCCGGGTGCGTTCGATCACGTACCAGGTGCCGAGGCAGACGATGAGCGAAGCCAGCACGACGAAGGCGCGGTAATTGGGCAGGATCATGAACCCCAGGTCGGTTGCCCCGCGCAGCGCGTCCGGCACCGGGTACGGTTGGCCGGAGACGCCGAAGAAATAGCGGTACACGCCCTCGATGATCAGCGCCAGTCCGAATGTGAGCAACAAGCCGTACAGGTGATCGAGCTTGTAGATCCAGCGCATCAGCAAGCGTTCGATGATGATGCCGAAGCCGCCCACGATCAGCGGCGCCAGCGCAAGCGACCACCAGAAGCCGAGGCCAAGCAGATCGAGCGCCAGAAACGCGACGTAGGCGCCCATCATGTACAGCGCCCCGTGGCTGAAGTTGATGATATTGAGCAGCCCGAAGATCACGGCCAGGCCGAGCGACAGCATGGCGTAGAACGAGCCGTTCACCAGGCCGAGCAGCAATTGCCCGAGAAAAGCCTGAATCGGGACGCCGAAGATTTCCATTGCGGAGTCAGGCCGTCATTGCGATGAATGCGACGCCGCGAACAACCCGTTTCCCGGCGCTGCCGGGGAACGGGCCTGCGTCATGCCCGCTATGCAATGTGGCCGGGCTGGATCTCACTTCTTGATCATCGGGCAGGTCGACAGCGCCAGCGACTGGAATGCCTGCTCCGCCGGGATCGTCGCCTTCAGCTTGTAATAGTCCCAGGGGTACTTGGACTCTTGCGGCGTCTTCACCTGCATCAGGTACATGTCGTGCATCATGCGTCCGTCCTGGCGGATGTAGCCGTTCTTCGCGAACATGT
This sequence comes from Burkholderiales bacterium, assembly GCA_017880745.1. Classification (GTDB taxonomy): domain Bacteria; phylum Pseudomonadota; class Gammaproteobacteria; order Burkholderiales; family SG8-39; genus 2-12-FULL-64-23. The sequence continues at coordinate 6,020 of JADGRR010000048.1, read as the reverse complement.
CGTTGATCTTGGTCTTCTTCAGATCGGCCATGACTTTGTCCGCGTCGTCAGTGCCAACCGCCTTGATCGCCTTCAGATAGGTCGTCACCGCGGAATACACGGCGGCCTGATCGAAGGTGGGCATGCGCTTTATTTTCTCGAAGAATCGCCGGCTGAACTTGCGCGTCTCGTCGTTCGCGTCCCAGTACCAGGCGCTGGTCAACATCATGCCTTGAGCCGTCTTCAAGCCCAGGCTGTGAATGTCGGTGATGAACAGCAGCAGGCCGGCGAGACTCTGATTCTTGGTCAAGCCAAATTCGTTTGCCGCCTTGACCGAGTTGATAGTGTCGCCGCCGGCATTGGCCAAGCCGACGATCTGCGCTTTCGACGCCTGAGCCTGGAGCATGAACGAGGAAAAATCCGAGGCGTTCAGCGGGTGACGCACGACACCCTTTACTTCGCCGCCGTTGGCCTTGACCACCGCCGCCGTATCGGCCTCGAGCGCCTTGCCGAACGCATAATCCGCCGTGATGAAAAACCAGGTCTTGCCGCCCTGCTGCACGATCGCCTTGCCGGTGCCGTTTGCCAGCGCATAAGTGTCGTACGCGTAATGCACCATGTAAGGATTGCATTCTTCGTTGGTGAGGGCCTTGGTAGCGCCGCCGGTGTCGATAAAGACGCGCTTCTTTTCGGCGGCGACCTTGCCGACGGAGATGGCGACGCTGGAGGTCGGAACGTCGACGATCATGTCGACGCCTTCGGTGTCATACCACTCGCGCGCCTTGGTCGCGCCCACGTCGGGTTTGTTCTGGTGGTCGGCCGACAATATTTCAATTGGCTTGCCCAGCACCTTGCCGCCGAAGTCCTGCACCGCCATCCGCGCCGCCTCGACCGAACCCGGCCCGCCGATGTCGGAATACAGACCCGCCATGTCGTTCATGACGCCGATTATCACCTTGTCGCCGGAGATCGCGCCGGCTTTGGCCGTCTGGGCCAGCGCAAGGTTCGAGACCATGCCAAGCAGCGCCGTACCCACCAATGTTGCAAGCAGTTTACGTTTCATGTTTACCCCCTCCATTAAGAATCGAAAATCAAATGCCCAGGAATTCGTGCAGCATCCCCATTTTTGACCGCATTTCGCCTGCGGAGAACGCTTCGACGATGCGGCCGTGCTCCATTACATAAAAACGGTCGGCGAGCGGCGCGGCGAAGCGGAAATTCTGCTCCACCATGACGATAGTGTAACCCTTCTCGCGCAGCATTCGGATGGTCCGGCCCAGCGCTTGCACGATCACCGGCGCCAGGCCTTCGGAGATCTCGTCCAGCAGCAGGAGTTGCGCCCCGGTGCGCAGGATCCGCGCCACCGCGAGCATCTGCTGCTCGCCGCCGGAGAGCCGCGTGCCCTGGCTCATCCGGCGCTCCTTCAGGTTCGGAAACATGTCGTAGATCTCGTCCACCGACAGCCCGGTGCTTGCCACCACGGGCGGCAGCAGCAGATTTTCCTCGCACGAAAGACTGGAGAAGATACCGCGCTCCTCGGGGCAGTAGCCGATGCCCAAGTGGGCGATTTTATGCGGCGGCAGACCGATGGCCTCGCGCCCGTTGATCATGATCGAGCCGCTGCGGTGGCCCACCAGGCCGAGAATGGACTTGAGCGTCGTCGTGCGGCCCGCGCCGTTCCTGCCAAGCAGCGTCACCACTTCGCCCCGGTTCACGCTGAGATCGACGCCGTGCAGAATGTGCGATTCGCCGTAAAAGGCATGCAGGTCGGTGATTCGCAGAAATTCGACGGCGGTAGTCATGGCTATTTGGTAAAGGGGGGCACGCCCCCCTTTAGATCCCCCGACGTCAGCCTAAGGCCCATTTGACTAGTGCGCCCCTTCCAGTTCGCCCTCGGCAGTCCCCATGTAGGCCTCCATCACCTGCGGGTCTTTCGACACTTGCGCGTAGGGCCCGCCCGCGATAACGCTGCCGCGCGCCAGAACGGTGATGGTGTCGGATATCCCCGCCACCACGTTCATGTTGTGCTCTACCATCAGGATGGTGCGGTTGGCCGAAACCTTCTTGATCAGGCTGGTGACCCGGTCCACGTCCTCGTGCCCCATGCCCGCGGTCGGTTCGTCCAGCAACATCAGTTCCGGTTCCATCGCCAGCGTCGTGGCGATCTCCAGCGCGCGTTTGCGGCCGTAGGGCAATTCCACGGTGACGGCGGAGGCATACGCCGTCAAGTCGACCGACTCGAGCAACTCCATGACCTTGGCATCGAGTTGCCCCAGCGTCTTTTCCGATTTCCAGAAATGAAAGGAGGTGCCGAGCTTGCGCTGCAGGCCGATGCGCACGTTCTCCAGCACCGTCAGGTGCGGAAACACGGCGGATATCTGGAACGAGCGAATGATGCCGCGGCGCGCGATCTCGGCCGGCTTGTCGTAGGTGATGTCGTGGCCGTTATAGAAAATGTGGCCGGCGGTAGGGATGAGGAACTTGGTCAGCAGGTTGAAGAACGTGGTCTTGCCCGCGCCATTGGGGCCGATCAGGGCGTGGATCTCGCCCCGCTTCACCTTCAGGTTGACGTCGCTCACCGCGACAAAGCCCTTGAATTCCTTGGTCAGGCTCTTGGTTTCGAGTATGTAATCGTCCATGCCCAGCGGCCCGGTGCGATGACCGGCCGCCCTCCTCCAACCTTTTGATCTATCGGCGACCCCGACACCGCCGCCCGGCAGTCACCGGGTCAGGCATTATAGCCGTGCGCCCGGGGGAAGCAACCACCCGTTCTTGTGGTCAGCCCAGCGACGAAAAAGGGGCAGGGCGGGAAAGGAAGGGGCCCGTCCCTTCCTTAGGCCCCCTTTTATATCCCCCATTTCAGAGGCGGTTGAAATTCGCTTCCCTCTGCGTCGGCCCCGACTAGGCGCATAGTTTCCACCAGGGAAGCGATTTTCAACAGCCTGTTAACGTCCTTTCCACTGCGGCTTGCGCTTGGCGACGAAGGCGTCGATGCCTTCCTGCGCGTCTTCGGCCATCATGTTGCAGGCCATCACTTCGCTAGCCAGCTCGTAGGCCTGGTCCAGTCCCAGCTCCAGCTGCCGGTAGAACATCTGCTTGCCGGCCGTGATCGCGACCGGCGTCTTGGCAAGGATCGAGTCGGTCAGCTTCCTGATTTCCGCGTCGAGTTGCTCCTGCGGCACGACGCGGTTGACCAGGCCGCGCGCGAGCGCGGTCTGCGCGTCGATGAAATCGCCGGTGAGCAGCATTTCCAGCGCCTGCTTGCGCCCGAGATTGCGCGCGAGCCCCACCGACGGCGTGGAGCAGAACAAGCCCAGGTTCACTCCCGATACCGCGAAGCGCGCGTTGTCGGACGCCACCGCGAGGTCGCACATCGAAACGAGCTGGCAGCCGGCCGCGGTGGCGATGCCGTGCACGCGCGCGATCACCGGTTGCGGCATGCGCACCAGCGTGAGCATGAGCTTGCTGCATTGCTGAAACAGCGCATGCTGAAACGCTTTTGCCGGATTGGAGCGCATTTCCTTGAGGTCGTGCCCGGCGCAGAACGCCTTGCCGGCTCCGGCCACAACCACCACGCGGGCGCCGGCGTCAGCGGCGATGCGGTCCAGTTCGGACTGCAGCTCGCTCATCAGCGAGCGCGACAGCGAATTGAACTGCGCCGGCCGGTTGAGCGTGAGCGTCACCACGCCCCCGTCGTCCTGCCGCAGCAAGAGAGGCTCCGTCGCCACTGCCTGGGTGTTCGCGTTCATGGATATTTACTCCTTAACTGGTTTATCCGGATGCAAACAGTCTCGCTCGCTCATACATCGCATTTCTCCCGAGTTTGTGTTGTGCATGCTTGCACAACACAAACTCGGAAGACGTATGGAAACCCAAACGAATCGACAGTCTTCGCCAATTGACTCAGCACCTGGTGCATCGACGATGGGAGCTTTACTCGATCGCCTGCGCCGACTTGGCCAGTTGGCGCAGCGCGAACTTCTGGATCTTGCCGGTCGAGGTCTTCGGCAGCACGCAGAAAACCACGGCTTTGGGAACCTTGAAGCGGGCCAGATGGCTGCGGCAATGCTCGATCAGCTCCTGTTCCGTCACCTTTGCACCCGGCTTCAGCTCGACGAAGGCGCAGGGCGTCTCCCCCCACTTGGGATCGGGACGCGCCACCGCCGCCGCGGCGAGCACATCCGGATGGCGGTAGAGCGCCTCCTCGATTTCAAGCGAAGAAATATTCTCGCCGCCGGAAATGATTATGTCCTTCGCCCGGTCCTTGATCTTGACGTAGCCGTCAGGTTGCATCACCGCCAGGTCGCCGGAATGGAACCAGCCGCCGGCGAAAGCCTCCGCCGTCGCCTTGGGATTTTTCAGATAGCCCTTCATGGTGATGTTGCCGCGGAACATGATTTCGCCCATGGTCTCGCCGTCCGCGGGCACCCGGGTCATGGTCTCGGCATCCATCACCGCGAGCCCCTCCTGCATCAGATAGCGCACGCCCTGGCGGCTGTTGCGTTCGGCGCGCTTGCCGATGTCCAGGGCGGCCCACTCGTCGTGCTTGGCGCATACCGTCGCCGGTCCGTAGGTTTCGGTGAGGCCGTAGACATGGGTCAGATCGAAGCCGATTTTCTCCATGCCCTCGATCATCGACGCCGGCGGCGCCGCGCCCGCGACCATGGCCGACACCTTGTGCGCTATGCCCTCGCGCAGGCCCGGGTCGGCGTTGATCAATCCGCTATGGACGATCGGCGCGCTGCAATAATGCGTGACGCCGTGCTCCTTGATCAGGCGGAAGATCTGTACCGGATCGACCTTGCGCAAGCAGACGTTGACGCCCGCATTGGCTGCCATGGTCCAGGGAAAGCACCAGCCGTTGCAGTGGAACATGGGCAGCGTCCACAGGTAGATCGAATGCTGCGGCATACCCCAGGTGACGACATTGCACAGGCCGTTCAAATAGGCGCCGCGGTGGTGATACACCACTCCCTTGGGATTGCCGGTGGTGCCGGAGGTGTAATTGAGCGAGATCGCCATCCATTCATCGGCGGGCGGCTGCCAGGCGTATTCCGGATCGCCCTCGGCGAGCAGCGCCTCGTAGTCTTTCTCTCCGACAAGCTCCCCCGGACCGTCGTATTCCTTGTCGTCGATGTCGATGACGACCGGGCGGCGCACCACCTGCGCCAGCGCGCGCGCGACGGTCCCGGAGAACTCCCGGTCGGTGATCAGCACCCTGGCTTCACCGTGATTCAGCATGAACGCGATCGCATCCGCATCGAGGCGCGTGTTGAGCGTATTCAGCACCGCGCCCAGCATGGGCACGCCGAAGTGGCATTCGTACATCTCCGGCGTGTTGGATGCCATCACCGCCACCGTGTCGCCAACGCCGATGCCGCGCCGGGCGAGCGCCGACGCCAGGCGCCGGCAGCGCGCATAGGTTTGGCTCCAGGTGTAGCGGCGTGCGCCGTGCACCACGGCGGTCCGCGCGGGATAGACCGTGGCCGCGCGCTCGACGAAGGTAAGCGGCGTCAGCGGCGCGTAATTGGCCGGATTGCGGTCCAGGTCGGTTTCGAAGGCGTTGGCATGGTCCATGGGCATCCCGGCGTGGTGGAGGACGTATGGATCAATCTACCACAATTGGCCGCGAGACCAAACCGCGCACACCGCGGGGTGGACGGCGGCGCCAGGGTCGCAGGCCGCGTCCGGGCCGCAGGCTGCGCCAGGGCCGCGCGGCGGCCCTTCGCCGAATCGCCACATCGCTGTGGCCTTATTTCGTCACGTCACCGGGACGCATGCCGGCCTGTCGTTGCCGGTCTCAGGGTTGCACTGTCGGAACTGTCATCGATGGGTCTGCCCGCCATTCGCGACGCTTCACTACGCCCGGGCAGTTGTCGTCTGCGTCGTCACTCTGGTCAAGATACCTCTCAAACCTCGAGGTCAATGCGGTCACCGCCCGCCCGCATCAGGTACACCCGGCATAAGGGGCGCGCACAACAGCGGATGTCTAGGGCAATAACCTGTAGGTATCTTTGTGCTTAAAAGGTACCTTGACCAGA
>JADGRR010000454.1 GCA_017880745.1 Burkholderiales bacterium | reverse complement strand
GGTATTGGGCGAATGGCGGTAGGTGCGCAGCGATTGGCCGTCGACCCAGGCGAGCGACAGCGCGTTGATGATTTCCTCGCGCGCGAGGCCGAGCATATTCGCCACCACCGCAGTCGTCGCCACCTTGACCAGAACCACGTGATCCAGGCCGACGCGGTTGAAGCTGTTCTCCAGCGCGATCACGCCCTGGATTTCATGCGCCTTGATCATGCCGGTGAGCACGTCGCGCATGAGGAGCGGCTGTTTTCCTGCGGCAACGGCATTGCGCGACAGCCAGTCGGCGCTGGCGAGGATGCCGCCCAGATTATCGGAGGGATGGCCCCACTCGGCCGCGAGCCAGGTGTCGTTGAAGTCGAGCCAGCGGATCATGGCGCCGATGTTGAACGCGGCCTGCACCGGGTCGAGTTGGAACTGCGTGCCGGGCACCTTGGCGCCGTTGGGAACGACGGTGCCGGGAACGATCGGGCCCATGAGCTTGGTGCAGGCCGGGTATTCCAGCGCTTCCAGGCCGCAGCCGAGCGTGTCCATCAGGCACAGCCGCGCGGTGTCGTAGGCTTCGGCGCTCCTGATCTTGAACTTCGAGACGTAATCGGCGATGTCCACCAGGACCTGGTCCGGTTTCGGGCGCACGTTGGAGATGTGGGACGACATGCTGTTCCTTTAGGAGCTGAAAATTCGGTTTGTCGCTTGAATTATACGCGGCGACTTAAATCGCGCGTCTGTTGCTGCCGAGCTGCGACGTTGCGCGGACGAGAAACTGTCCGCGCGGATCGTCGATTGAGCACGGATAAAAAGCACATCCGTGCTCAATCGACGATCTTGTATAAAAGCCACCCCAACCCGCCTTTGCTTTTATCCATAACCGTATTTTTTCCACGGATGTGCTTTTCATCCGTGCAAAAAACACGGTTGGCGCGCGCAGCGCGCAGGTTTTGGGAAAACCTGCACGGACGAAAGATCCGTCCGTGCAGATCGTTATTTGCGTTTATCGAGAGGCACGAATTTCAGGTCTTCCGGTCCGGTGTAGTTCGCGGTGGGACGGATAATCTTGCCGTCGATGCGCTGCTCGATGATGTGCGCGGCCCAGCCGCTGGTGCGCGAAATCACGAAGATGGGGGTGAACATGGCGGTGGGCACGCCCATCATGTGATAGCTCACCGCCGAGAACCAGTCGAGGTTGGGGAACATTTTCTTCTCGCGCCACATGACGCTCTCCAGCCGCTCCGCGATGTCGAACATCTTCATGTCGCTGCGCGCCTTGGACAGCTTCCGCGCGACTTCCTTGATCACCTGGTTGCGCGGGTCGCCGATGGTGTAGACCGGGTGGCCGAAGCCGATCACCACTTCCTTGTTGCCCACGCGCTGGACGATGTCTTTTTCCGCTTGATCCGCGCTGTCGTAGCGCTTCTGCACTTCAAAGGCGACTTCGTTGGCGCCGCCGTGCTTGGGCCCGCGCAACGCGCCGATGCCGCCGCAGATGGCGCTGTACATGTCGGAGCCGGTGCCGGCTACTACGCGGCAGGCGAAGGTGGAGGCGTTGAACTCGTGCTCGGCGTAGAGGATCAGCGAAGTATGCATCGCCCTGACCCACAGGTCGCTCGGTTCCTTGCCATGCAGCAGGTGCAGGAAATGTCCGCCGATAGAGTCGTCGTCGGTTTCGACTTCGATGCGCCGGCCGTTGTGGCTGTAGTGGTACCAGTAGAGCAGCATCGAGCCGAGCGAGGCCATCAACTGGTCGGCGATGTCGCGCGCGCCCGGATGGTTATGGTCGTCCTTTTCCGGCAGCACCGCTCCCAGCACCGACACGCCGGTGCGCATCACGTCCATGGCATGGGCCGAGGCCGGCACCCATTCCAGCGCCGCCTTGACGTTGGCTGGCAGACCGCGCAGGGCCTTGAGCTTGAGCTTGTAGCCGTCCAGTTCGGCCCGGTTGGGAAGTTTGCCGTGCACCAACAGGTGGGCGATTTCTTCGAATTCGCACGCATCGGCAACATCGAGGATGTTGTAGCCGCGATAGTGCAGGTCGTTGCCGGAGCGGCCGACGGTGCAAAGCGCGGTGTTGCCTGCGGTTACGCCGGAGAGCGCCACCGACTTTTTCGCCTTGGGCGCGACCAGGGTCGCATCTGCCATTTTGCCTTCGTTCATGTCTTCTCCTTTGCGAACAGTTGGTCCAACTTGGTTTCGTACGAGTGGTAGTCGAGATAATCGTACAGTTCGTTGCGCGACTGCATGCTGTCGACCACGTTCTTCTGCGTGCCGTCGCGGCGCACCGCCCGGTAGACGTCGAGCGCGGCCTTGTTCATCGCACGGAAGGCCGACAGCGGATAGAGCACGATGGCGACATTGGCCGAGCGCAGTTCGTCGACGGTGAACAGCGGCGTGGCGCCAAACTCGGTGATATTGGCGAGTATCGGCACTTTCACCGCCGCGGCGAATTTGCGGTACATCGAGAGCTCGGTCACGGCCTCGGGGAAGATCGCGTCGGCGCCGGCCTCGACGCAGGCCACGGCGCGCTCGATCGCGCGGTCCAGGCCCTCGACCGCCAGCGCGTCGGTGCGCGCCATGATGAAGAAGTCCGGGTCAGTTCTGGCGTCGACCGCCGCCTTGATGCGATCGACCATCTCCTCCTTGGACACCAGTTCCTTGCCGGGTCGGTGGCCGCAGCGCTTGGCTCCTACCTGATCCTCGATGTGCATCGCGCCGGCGCCGAATTTGATCAGCGATCTCACCGTGCGCGTGACGTTGAAGGCACTGGAGCCGAAGCCGGTATCGACGTCGACCAGCAGCGGCAGGGGGCAGACATCGGTAATGCGGCGCACATCGGTGAGCACGTCGTCGAGATTACTGATGCCGAGATCCGGGAGACCGAGCGAGCCCGCCGCCACGCCGCCGCCGGAGAGGTAGATCGCCTTGTAGCCGCTGCGCTCGGCCAGGCGCGCGTGGTAGGCATTGATCGCGCCGATCACCTGCAGCGGTTGTTCTTGTTTCATCGCGGCGCGAAATTTCGCGCCGGCGGAAATCTGCTCTGTCATATCGACCTTTCGAAGAACCTGTTTCAAAATGAGGGGATATCCCCCGAGGGGACTTTCCCCTCAAGGGGGATCGAGACCTTCGGGGCGCCTCCCCTCGTGCTTCCCTGATTCAGGGGCCGTTTCGGTCATTCCAAAACGGCCTCCAAGAGACTTAAACAAAAAAGTTTACGGTCGTTGCGCACCGGACACTTTAATGCAGGTCAAGTGTTTGCGCCTTATCCGGCATCTGCAATTGTCGCCCGGGCGACACAGCCACGACCGTGGGTTATCCGAAAAATGCCCCGTCCGCCCCGGCCGGAACCGGCATGCCGGT
>JADGRR010000453.1 GCA_017880745.1 Burkholderiales bacterium | reverse complement strand
GCAATCTGTGCCCAAGGCTCGCCGGTATAGGGATTGTAGCTGTCGAACCACCTGCCCGAGGCCGAGTCAACGTAGTTGCCGCCTATGTACATTTTATATTTCTGCATGCCAATCTCCTGTTTCCGAGCTGCTGCGAATCTTAGCGCAAAGGCTTTGCCTGCGTCGTCGGGCTAATGGCGCTGCGGCTGGCGCATGCGGAAATCGCGCAGCTCAGGCACGCGCCAGAACGGCAATCCGGCGATGAACAGCGCGCACACCGAAAACACGAAACTGGGCCGGTAACTGCCGCTGAGATCGTGCAGCAGCCCGGCCATCAGGGAGCCGAGTCCCGCGCCTACGGCATTGCTCGCATAAATCACGCCGTAGATACCCGCCACATGGTTTCCGGCAAACAGGCGCGTGCTGATCGACGACACGATCGGCCCCCGCGCTCCCTGGCAGATGCCGAAAACGAGCACGAACGCGATCAGCAGCCCCTGCAGCGGGAACCAGGACATCGCGAGCAAGATGGACACGCCGGTGATGCTGCCGACGAAAGTCAGACTGACGATGCGGCGCGGGCCGATGCGATCGGCGATGGCGCCGGTCCCGAGCACGCCGAATACCGACATCATCGAACAAAAGCCGAATGCGGTAGCCGCAACGAGGGGGGAAAAACCCCGCTCCACCAGATAGACCACAGTTTGCACCATGATGCTGAACATGCCGATGGAGGTAAAGAAGAACACCCAGATCAGACCCCAGAATGCGCTTGTCTTCATCGCCGCGCGCACAGTCCAGTCGCGGCCGGCGACGGTGCTGCTCTTTTTCGGCTGCAGATATTCCGGGTGGCCTCGGGCATAGCGTTTCCAGGGCAGGAAAAACACGACCGGCACCAGAACGAGCAGCGCCGCACCCATGATCTGATAGGTTTCGCGCCAGCCGTGGGTCTGCAGCAGATATTGCACGCCCGGAACGATGAACAGGGCCCCCAGCCCGAGGCCGGCGAAAGCCACCGAAATCGCCGTGGACAGACGCTCGCGGAACCAGCGGCTGATCAGGCTCGATGAAGGCACCAGGCCCAGGGCCGCGGCTGAAATTCCCGTCATCGCACCGACGGTGGCATAAAACTGCCACGGTGTGTGCACCTGCGGCGCGAGCAAGTAGGCGCCTGAGAGCGCGGCCATGCCGCAGGTATACATAGCGCGCGGCCCAAAGCGGTCGAACAGCATGCCCACGATGGGCGAGCTCAGCCCTGTGACCAGCAGATAGATTGAATACACGCTGGTCATTTCCGAGCGCGTCCAGCCCAGGTCCTGCTCCAGCGGGCGCAGGAATACGACGTAGGTGTCGGCAGTGCCGCGGCCGATCAGATTCAACACCAGGCAGATGCCCAGCACCGTCAAAGCCGTTCGGGTGTGCGGCGCAATTCGCGACAAATCAATCCCCAAGAACCGCGAAGACGGAAGGAGCGCCGGATGAGGCGAATAAATATTTCATTGCTCGGCGTGCCTGTCGCGTACCGGCGAATCAATACGATTTGGGCAGACCGAGAACCTTCTCGGCGATGAAGCACAGGATCAGCTGCGGGCTGATCGGAGCGATGCGCCCGACCAGGCTTTCGCGCAGGTAGCGCTCGACGTGGTACTCCTTGGCGTAGCCGAAACCGCCGTGGGTCATCAAGGCCTGCTGACAGGTCTTGAAGCAGGCTTCGCCGGCGAGATACTTGGCGGCGTTGGCCTCGGCGCCGCACGCCTGCCCGCGATCGTAGAGGCTCGCCGCCTTGAACACCATCAAGTTGGCCGCCTCCAGTTCCATCCAGCATTCGGCCAGAGGGTGCTGGATGCCCTGATTCTGGCCGATGGGCCGGTCGAACACGATGCGCTCCTTGGCGTACTTCGCGGCGCGGGCGAGCGCGGCCCGTCCCAACCCCACCGATTCCGCCGCGATCAGGATGCGCTCCGGATTCATGCCGTGCAGGATGCAGTCGAAGCCCTTGCCTTCCCCGCCCAGACGGTCTTCCAGCGGCACCGGCAGGCCATCGATGAACACCTCGTTGGAATCGACCGCGGCGCGGCCCATTTTGTCGATTTCGTGCACCTGGACGTAGCGCCGGTCGAGGTCGGTGTAGAAGAGGGACAGCCCCTCGGCCGGTTTGCGGCATTCCTCGATCGGCGTGGTGCGCGCGAGGATCAGCATTTTCTCGGCCACCTGGGCGGTGGAAATCCACACCTTCTGCCCGGACAGGATGTAACGCTCGCCTTCGCGCACCGCACGGGTCTTGAGCCGGGTGGTATTGAGGCCGGTGTTGGGCTCGGTCACGGCGAAACAGGCCTTCTCCTTGCCCGCGATCAGCGGCGGCAGCATGCGCCGCTTCTGCGCTTCGGTGCCGAACACCACCACCGGATTGAGGCCGAAAATGTTCATGTGCACGGCGGAAGCGCCGGAGAAACCCGCGCCCGACTCGGAGATGGTCTGCAACATCACGGCCGCTTCGGTGATACCCAGGCCCGCGCCGCCGAATTCCTCCGGCATGGCGATGCCGAGCCAGCCGTCGCGCGCCAAGGCCTGATGCAGCTCGTGCGGGAATTCGTGCGCGCGGTCTTTTGCCAGCCAGAAGTCGTCGTCGAATTGCGCGCAGATCCTGGCTATCGCCGCGCGTATCGCCTGCTGCTCCTGGGACAAAGAGAATTCCATGTCTACCCTTTTACTCCGGCTGCGCCGCGTGCACCGGCTGCGTCGCCTGCTGCGGCGGAGCGCAGGATGCGCTCAACTTCGTCGTGCGTAAATCCCAATTCCTGCAATACCGCCCGGCCATCCGCGTTGAGAGCGGGTGTGCCGCGCCTGAGTTCGCCCGCGCGGCGGCCGTTGGCCCATAGCGGGAACAGCACATGGCGCTCGCCGGCAAACTCGGCCACGTCTTCGCGCGCCTGCGCATATTCGGTGCGGCTCGCCTCGGCCGGCGTCAGCGGCAGCTCGACCGGCACATCCTGCGGCTCGAGCAGGTCGTGCCATTGCTGCGCAGTTTTCTGCAGAAACAGTTTTTTCAGCAAGCGCGACAGCTCGTCGCCATGCTTGCGCCGGCTGGGATCGGTGTCGAACTTCCGATCTTCCAACTCCGGCGCGAGGTCCCCGACCGCGGCGCGGAAACTTTCCCAGAAATGCTGCTCGACGATCCCTAGGATGAGCATGCTGCCGTCGGCGGTTTCGAACAGATCGTTCACCGGCCAGATGTGCGCGCGCGGATCGGTGTGCTCGCCGATGCCGTGGCGCAGCGCGGCGCAGAACAGGCCCGCTTCGTACAGACTCAGATCGAGTTGCGCTCCTTTGCCGGTCCGCGCGCGCTGGTGCAGCGCGGCGAGGATGG
>JADGRR010000047.1 GCA_017880745.1 Burkholderiales bacterium | reverse complement strand
AGAGTTTCTTTTTCCTCGCCCAGGGGCAGGTCAAGGTCACCCTCGAGGGACGCCTGCTCAACACCATCAGCGAAGGAGAGTGCTTCGGCGAGATGGCCTACATCCGCGGCGGCGAGATGCCGCGGCACGCGACGGTGGAGGCGATGACTGGCAGCCTGCTCGCCGAATTCGAGCCGGAGCCCCTGGCCCGGATGAGCCTCGGCGCGCAACTGCAGCTCACCCGGGCGCTGGTGCGCAACCTGGTCGACCGCCTGGATCTGGCCAATGCAAGGCTCACCAAGTGAAGCCGGGTAACGTATACAGTTAAATGCCGTTGTATGCCGCGAGCGGATTTGCGCGCTGCGCGCGCCAACCGCGTTTTCTGTACGGATGAAAAGCACATCCATGCAGAAAACGCGGTTATGGATAAAACCAAGGACAGAGCAGGGGTTTTATACAAGATCGCCGATTGCGTGCGGACGGCTTCTCGTCCGTGCGCAATCGGCGATCCGCGCGGACGGTTTTTCATCCGCGCAACATCACAACCCTGCAGTAGAGGGTGCGATTTAGGTCGCCACGCAAAATAAGGGAAGGAACAGCATGCCGAAGAACGTCGGAGTCATCGGCCTGGGCGCGATGGGCCTGGGCGTCGCGAGATCGCTGCTGCGCGCGGGTTTTCGCACCCACGCCTGCGATGTACGGCGCGAGGTGCTCGCTGCCTTTGCCGCGGAAGGCGGCGTTGCCTGCGCCACGCCGGCGGAACTGGGGACGGCGTGCGAAGTGGTGCTGACCCTGGTGGTGAATGCGCAGCAGACCGAGGCGGTGCTGTTGGGCGAGCACGGGGCAGCCGCGGCGATGCGAGCGGGAGCCGTGGTAATCGCAAGTTCCACGGTCGCTCCCGATTTCGCCGAGTCGCTTGCGGCCCGGCTCGCGGCCAAGGGTATCGGCATGATCGATGCGCCGGTGTCGGGCGGCGCGGCCAAGGCCGCCAGCGGACAGATGACGGTCATGGCCGCAGGCAGCCCGGAAAATTTTGCCAAGGTCGAGGACGTGTTCCACGCCATTGCGCAAAAGGTCTATCGCCTGGGCGATGCGCCGGGCGCCGGTTCCAAGGTCAAAATGATCAACCAGCTTCTCGCCGGCGTGCATATCGCCGCAGCGGCCGAGGCGATGGCCATGGGCATACGCTCAGGCGCCGATCCGGCGGTGTTGTATGAAGTCATATCGAACAGCGCCGGCTCCTCGTGGATGTTCCAGAACCGCGTGCCCCACATCCTCGCCGGCGACTACACGCCGCTGTCGGCGGTCAATATTTTCGTCAAGGACCTGGGCATCGTTCTCGACACGGCGAAGCAATCGGCGTTTCCGCTGCCGCTGACGGCGACCGCGCACCAGATGTTCATGATGGCCGCGGCTGCCGGGCGCGGCGGCGAGGACGATTCAGCGGTGGTCAAGATTTTCCCCGGCATCGAGCTGCCGCGCAAAAAGGGCTGAGGCATGCTGCTCGGTTGCATTGCCGACGATTTCACCGGGGCCACCGACCTGGCGAACAACCTGGTGCGCAATGGCATGCGCACGGTGCAGACCATCGGCGTGCCCGGAGGCGCGCTCGCCGAGGACGTCGATGCGGTGGTGGTAGCCTTGAAGTCGCGCACCATTGCCGCAGGCGAGGCGGTGGCGCAGTCGCTGGCCGCGCTCACGTGGCTCAAGCGCGCCGGCTGCCGCCAGTTCTATTTCAAATACTGCTCGACCTTCGATTCGACGCCGCAGGGCAACATCGGACCGGTGGCCGAGGCGCTGCTGGAGGCGCTCGGCGCCGGGATCGCCATCGCCTGCCCGGCATTCCCGACCAATGCGCGCACCATTTACATGGGCAATCTGTTCGTCGGCGAGCTGCCGCTTTCCGAATCCGGCATGCGCCATCACCCGTTGACGCCCATGACCGACGCGAATCTGGTGCGCGTGTTGCAGGCGCAGTCGCGCGGCAAGGTGGGCCTCGTTGCCTGGACTGCGGTGGCCGCGGGCGAGCAGGCGATCCGCGCGCGGCTCGCGGCGCTCGAGGCCGGGGGCGTGCGGCTCACCGTGGTCGATGCGATCACCGATACAGACTTGCATGCGATCGCCGCCGCCTGCGCCGAACATCCTCTGATCACGGCCGGTTCCGGTGTCGCCATCGGCCTGCCGGAGAATTTTCGCCGCGCGGGCTTGCTGCCGCCGCGCGCGAACGCCGCCGAACTGCCGCGGATATCGGGACGCGCCGCGGTGATCTCCGGCTCGTGCTCGCAGGCCACCAACGGCCAGGTCGCACACTGGATCGAATCGGGTCGCCCCGCGATTCGCATCGGCCCGTTCGACATTGCCCGCGGTACGCAGGTCGCCGCAGAAGCGCTGCGGCAGGCGGCGCCCCTGCTCGGATCAGGACCGGTGCTGTTCTACGCCACGGCGGCGCCCGAAGAAGTGAAAGCGGTGCAGACAAAACTTGGCGTGGCCGAGGCCGGAGCCCTGGTCGAGCAGGCGCTGGCGCGCATCGCGCAGGGGCTCGTCGAGGCCGGGGTGACCCGGCTCGTGGTCGCGGGCGGCGAGACTGCGGGCGCGGTGGTGCAGGCGCTGGGCATATCGGCGCTGAAAATCGGGCCGCAGATCGACCCCGGCGTGCCCTGGACCGCAACTCAGGGTGCGCATCCGATCCTGCTCGCGCTCAAGTCGGGCAATTTCGGCAGCCGCGATTTTTTTGTAAAATCGCTGGAACAGTTGGACGCATGATTAAGTGTTGCAACTTCACTCGCGCCTCTGCATATTGCAGAGTTGGGATGTTGCGCGGACGAGAAGATCGTCCGCACTTGCGCGGACGGCGCCCCGTCCGCGCGGATCGTCGATTGCGCGCGGATGAAAAGCATATCCGCGCGCAATCGACGATCGTGGATAGAATCCACCCCAAACCGCCCATGCTTTTATCCAGAACCCCGTTTTCCGCGCGGATGCGCTTTTCATCCGCGCGGAAAACACGGTTGGCGCGCGCGAGCGCGCAATGGTGGCTCTTGGCATGCAGCGGTATCGAGACGCCGTATATGGGGATGCAATGAACGAAACCGCACTGCGCGACGAGATCTGCGAACTCGGCCGCTCGATATTCGAGCGCGGCCTCACGCATGGCAGCACCGGCAACATCAGCGCCCGCTGCGACGGCGGCTGGCTGCTGACGCCCACCGGATCGAACCTGGGCCGGCTCGATCCGGCGCGCCTGGCGAAACTCGACTGGCAGGGTAAGCCCATCTCGGGCGATCAGCCGTCGAAGGAAGCCTTTCTGCACCTCGCGATGTACCAGGAGCGCGAGCGCAACCAGGCCGTGGTCCACCT
This sequence comes from Burkholderiales bacterium, assembly GCA_017880745.1. Classification (GTDB taxonomy): domain Bacteria; phylum Pseudomonadota; class Gammaproteobacteria; order Burkholderiales; family SG8-39; genus 2-12-FULL-64-23. The sequence goes on along the minus strand of JADGRR010000047.1, from coordinate 8,437 downwards.
GCATGCCACGCACTCGGTCGCGGTGTCGGTGCTGGAAGAGATCGATCCCGCCGACGTGCTGCCGCCGCTCACCGCCTATTACGTAATGCGCATCGGCAGCCTGCCGCTGGTGCCGTATTTCGCCCCGGGCGATATGCAGCTGGCGCAGGCGGTGCGCGGCTTCGCCGGCAAGCATCATGCGCTGCTGCTCGCCAACCACGGCCCCGTGGTCGCGGGCACGGGCCTGGCGGCCGCCGCTGACGCGATCGAGGAGCTCGAGGCCACCGCCCGCCTGTACCTGCTGCTGCAGGGGCGGCGCGTGCGCGCGCTGACGCCGGAGCAGGTTGCCGACATCCGACGCCGCTACCCAGCCGGCTGAAACTGTTGCCAAGCAGGTTTCAAGAACCTGTTACAAAATGAGCGGACCAAGGTGGGAACGGAGGCGCCCCGCCCCTTGCTTCGCCGCGCACACTGCCCTAATTCAGAGGCTGTTTCGGTCATTCTGAAACAGCCTCCAAGGAAAATCGCCATGCCCAGATTTGCCGCCAACCTGTCGATGATGTACCAGGAATACGCGTTTCTCGATCGCTTCGGCGCCGCCGCCCAGGATGGCTTCAAGGGCGTCGAGTTCCTGTTTCCCTATGCTCACCCGGCGGCGGACATTCGCGCGCGTCTGACGGAGCACGGTCTTTCCCAGGCCCTGTTCAACGGCCCTCCGGGCAATTGGGATGCGGGCGAGCGCGGCCTCGCCTCGCTGCCCGGCCGCGAAGACGATTTCAGGCGCAGCGTCGCGAGCGCGCTCGACTATGCGCGCGTGCTCGGCAACGAGCGCGTGCACCTGATGGCGGGCCTGATCCGGCCGGGCGAGGAGCGCGCGCGCTACCGCGAAACCTATGTGCGCAATCTCGATTATGCGGCGAAACAGGCGGCCCCGGCCGGCATCACCGTCGTGATCGAGCCGATCAACACGCGCGACATTCCGGGTTTTTTTCTGAATCGCCAGGACGAGGCGCACGCGATCTGCGCCGAAGTCGGCGCGCCCAACCTCAAAGTGCAGATGGATTTCTATCACTGCCAGATCGTCGAAGGCGATCTGGCGATGAAGCTCAGGAAGTACATCGCCGGCGTCGGCCATATTCAGATCGCGGGCGTGCCCGGGCGCCATGAGCCCGACACGGGCGAGATCAACTATCCCTACCTGTTCGGACTCATGGACGAACTCGGCTACAGCGGCTGGGTCGGTTGCGAGTACCGGCCCAAAGGCGGGACCAGCGCCGGGCTGGGATGGTTGAGAAGTTGGCTGAGCGGCCGGCCGTGAGCGCGCATCCATGACCATCGGGTCGTCGGACAATACGCGCGATCAGGGACAGGAAAACCTGCTGCGCACGCTCGCCGACAATGTGCCGGCGATGATTGCGTATTACGAACCGCAGAACCTGCGCTGCGTGTTCGCCAATAAGCGCTATGCCGAGTCGAATGGCTGGACCGTCGACTCGATCATCGGCAAGACCGTGCGCGAAGCCATCGGGGAGGAGGCGTGGCGGATGATCGAGCCGCAGGTCGAGCGCGTGCTCAAGGGGGAGAACGTCGAGTACGTGCGCCCCATGACCTTGCCCAACGGCGAGCGGCGCACCATCGAGGTCAACCTGATCCCGCATTTCGACCAACGCGCGCAGATGGTGGGCGGGTTCGTGCTGATCACCGACATCACCCGGCATCAACTCGCCGAGCAGGCAATCCGCGACAGCGAGGAGCGCATGCGCAAATTCGCCGCGGCGACCAACGAAGGGATTTTCTTCCACAAGAACGGCATTCTCACCGACGTCAACGAGGCGCTGCTCGCGATCATGGGCTATACGCGCGAGGAGATGATCGGACACAACACGCTGGAATTCGTGCCGCCGGAGTGGCAGCGGGCGGTGACCGACTACATGAGCGCGGCGCTCGAAAATCCCTACGAGGCCGAAGTGGTGCACAAGAACGGCCACAATATCGCGGTCGAAATGGTGGGCAAGACCCTGCACCTCGGGAACGAGACCTATCGGCTGGGCGCGCTGCGCGACATCACCGCGCGCAAGCACGCCGAGGCGCGCATCCAGTACCTGGCGCACCACGACATGCTCACCGGCCTGCCCAACCGCGCCTACCTGATCGAGCGGCTGGCCACGATCCTGGCGCTGGCGCGGCGCCACGGCACGCTGGTGGCGATCATGTTCATCGACCTGGACAACTTCAAGACGGTGAACGATTGGCTCGGCCACCACTCGGGCGATGCCTTGCTGAAGGAAGTGGCAACGCGCATCAAGGAGGTGCTGCGCGAGGCCGACATGGTGTCGCGACTCGGCGGCGATGAGTTTCTGGCGATCCTCGCCGATTTCGCCGCGCCCGAGGATGCCGCCAGGGTTGCGGACAAGCTGCTCGAGTCCATTTCCGCTCCGTTCGCGCTCGAAGGCCGGCAGGTGTACGCGAACGCAAGCATCGGCATCAGCGTGTTCCCGCGCGACGGCGACAACGCGGACGACCTGATCCGCCACGCGGACGCGGCGATGTACAGCGCAAAGGAGCAAGGACGCGGCCACAGCCGCTTCTACACCCCGGGCCTTTCCGATGCCGCAGCCGAGACGCTGGCGCGGGAGTCCAGGTTGCGCGAGGCGGTCCAGCGCGGAGAATTCGTGCTGTTTTATCAGCCGCAAGTCAGCGTCGACACCCTGCGCCTGGTCGGCATCGAGGCGCTGGTGCGCTGGCGCGATCCCGAGCGCGGCCTGACCGACCCGTCGGAATTCATCGAATTCGCCGAGTCGCACGGTCTCATCGACGAGATCGGCCAATACGTGCTGCGCGAAGCCTGCCGCCAGAATAAGGCGTGGCAGGCCGCCGGCTTTGCCGCGTTGCCGATTTCGGTCAACGTGTCCGCGGTGCAGTTCCGCCGCGGCGACCTGGTGGCCGGCGTGCAGCGGGTGCTGGAAGAGACCGGGCTCGAAGGCCGCTATCTGGAGCTCGAACTGACCGAGAGCCTGCTGATGGACAGGGAAGTCGTGGGCGACGCCCTGGTTGGCCTGCGCGCGCTCGGCGTCAAGATTACGATCGATGATTTCGGCACCGGCTATTCGTCGCTGAGCTATCTGCAACGCTATCCGATCGACAAGCTCAAGATCGACCGCTCCTTCATCGACGATCTGGGCACCGATGCCGACGACCGCGCCATCGCCATCGCCATTATCAATCTGGCGAAAACGCTGAAGCTCACTGCGCTGGCCGAAGGGGTGGAGCGGCAGGAGCAGCTCGATTTTCTGCGCGCCAACGGCTGTGACGAATTCCAGGGCTATCTGGCCGGTAATCCGGTTCCGGCGGAAGAGTTCAGCGCGTTTTCACGGGCGTGAAACGAGCGCATTGCGGCGCGCGGAAGGCGGAAGGTTCCCCGAAGTCGGTCGAGTGTGGGAGCGAGCTTGTGCCCGGGAGGAAATTCCCTTGGGGGACTCGCGAATTCATCGTTCGCGAGCAAGCTCGCTCCCACGAGCGGCAGGCGTCGCGCGCTAGTCGTCGGCTTTCGCGCCGGATAATTTCACCACCTCGGCCCAGGTGCCGACTTCGGCACGCAGTTGCCGCGAGAACTCTTCCGGGGTGTTGCCGATCGGCTCGGCGCCCTGATCGAGCAGGCGCTGCTTCACGTCCGGGGAATGCGCCGCTCGGGCGATCAGTTCCGCGAGCTTGCCGATGATGTCGCGCGGCGTCGCCGCCGGCGCCAGCACGCCGTACCAGACGACCACATCCATGTCGACGCCGGATTCCTTCATCGTCGGCACACCCGGCATGAGCTCGCTGCGCTTCGCTCCGGTGAGCGCAAGCGGGCGCAGCCGCCCCGATTTCACGTGCTGATGGATGGCCGGAATGTTGGCGAAGGAGAGGTCCACGCTGCCGCCGATCAGCGCCGTGAGCGCGGGCGCGGTGCCCTTGTAGGGAACGTGGACGATGTCGGTTGCGGTGCGCGTCTTGAACAGTTCGCCCGACAGGTGCTGGGTCGTGCCGCTGCCGGCGGAGGAATAATTGAGCGCTCCGGGCCGGGCGCGCGCGAGCGCGACCAGTTGTTCCACGCTCGTCACCGGCAGCGCGGCGTTGACCACCAGTACATTGGGACTCGCACAGAACAGGGATACCGCGGCGAAATCGCGCAAGGTGTCGAAGTTCACGTGCTTGTACAACGCCATGTTGATCGCGACGGTGGCCGTGCTCATCAGCAGCGTATAGCCGTCCGGCGCAGACTTGGCGACAAACTCATTGGCGATGTTGGTGCCTGCGCCCGGACGATTTTCGACGATCACCTGCTGGCCGAGATACTCCGACAGCTTCGCCGCGAGCAGCCGCGCATTGATGTCGACGCCGCCCCCCGGAGTGAAGCCGACGATCAGGCGGATGGGCTTGGTCGGATAGTTCTGCGCCAGCAGCGCGCCGGGCAGCGCCAGCGCGAGCAGCAGCAGCACGCGCAGCAGCGATTTCGGCAAACGGCTCATACGTCCTCCAGGCGGTAGAGTTTCGCGGCGTTGCGCGCGAACAAGGGCTCGCGCACCGCGTCGTGCGGCAGCCAGCTCTCCAGCTGATCGATCAAGTCGGTATCGTTGGGCATGAACCGGGTGAGCCCCGGATGCGGCCAGTTGCTGCCCCAGACGCAGCGTTCGGGACGCTCGGCGAGCAGCGCCTGTACCAACGGCTTCATGTCGGCGTAATCCGGCGGACCCGAATCGGACAGCCGATACCAGCTCGAGATCTTGGTCCAGCAATCGTCGCGCTCGGCGAGCAGCCGCCGGATCACCGTGAACCCGGGCGAATTCAGCCCTTCAGCGCCGCGCGTGCGTCCCATATGATCGAATACCAGGGGCACCGGGCAGCGGCGCAGCCGCGGCGCGAGCTCGACCCAGTCGCTCGCGCGGGCAATGTTGATTTCGATGTGCCAGGCGTAGGGCGCGATGCGGCGCGCGATGTCCTCGAGCATCGCCGTGGTCGCGCCGGTGGCGAACTGATCCATCAGCCGCGCGGCGCGAAAGCCGCCCGCATCCAGCCGCTTCAGCTCCACCTCGCTCACCTGCGGGCTGATGGCGGCGACACCGACGAAACGCCCGCGATGCTCCTGCAGAAAATCCAGGGTGATCGAGTTGTCGAAACCGTAGGGGCTGCCGTGGACCTGCACCCCGCGCTCCACGCCCAGCGCCGCGTGCAGCGCCAGCCAGGCCTCGCGCGTGCACAACGGCGGCGAGTATTTGCGCTCCGCTGCGAGCGGATAGCGTTCGACGCGGTCGAAGAGGTGCGCATGGCAATCGACCGTGCCGCGCGGCAGCGCCCGTTTGGGCGCGCGCAGCTTGGCGTCCGGCGCCAGCACGTCGGCGCCGCTTTGGCCCGGGTTTGTAGTGTTCATTCGACGACGATGTTCGCCTCGCGCGCCACCTGCCGCCACTTCTCGAAATCGGTGCGCACGTAGGCGGCAAAGTCCGGTTGCGTCATGTCCATGATCTCGCCGCCGATGCTGTGGTAGCGCGCGCGCACGGATTCGACGCTGAGCGCCTGGTGCAGCGCGGCATGGAGCTTTTCCACCACAGCGGGCGGCATGCCGGCCGGCCCGAACAGGCCGGTGAAGGTGCTCGCCTCGTAGCCTGCGAGGCCGAGTTCGGCGAGCGTAGGCACGTTCGGCAGCGACGGCGAACGCAGCTTGGAGGTGACGGCGAGCGCCTTGATGCGGCCGTCGCGGATATGTCCGATCGAGGCGGTCATCTGGTCCATCATGGTCTCGACCTGGCTGCCGAGCAGATCCGTGATCGCCGGTCCGCTGCCCTTGTACGGGATGTGGATGAGTTTCAGGCCCGTCTGGCGCATCATCAACTCGAGTGCGAGATGGTTGGATGAGCCGTTGCCGGCCGAGGCGATGCTCACTTGTCCGGGCTTCGCCTTGGCGTAGGCGACGAACTCCGCGAAATTCGTCACGGGCGTTTTCGGCGCTGCGGTGAGCACCATCGGCACCGACTGGATCGGCCCGATCGCGGTGAGGTCCTTGACCGGGTCATAGGCGATGTTCTTGTACACGGCCGGCGCGTTGGTCACCGTCCCGCTCGATCCGAGCAGCAGGGTGTAGCCGTCGGGCGGGGATTTGGCGACCGCGGCGGTGCCCGTCGTTCCCCCTGCGCCGGGCCGGTTCTCGACGATTACCTGCTGCCCGAGAGCCTCGGCCAGGGCAGGCGCGACCGTGCGCGCGGTGATGTCCACGTTGCCGCTCGGCGGCCAGGGAACGATGATCCTCACCGGGCGGTTGGGAAAATCCTGCGCGACCGCCGCCTGGCACAGAACCGCCGCCGCCACCATTGCCACGCAATGCATCAAGTTTTTTGGCATGTTCCCTCCTCCGGCGCTAATATAACCGATAGTTTGCGGTTTGCGCGAACACGCTCCTAAAGGAGTAGCAGCATGAACAGGAAGCAGGGGTCCGGCTTTGCCGGGATGCGACCGACCGCGAATGCGGGCGGATGCCGACAGTGCCACTGCGAAACCGCGACACCGGAAATGGATGCGGCGGCATGAGCGGTCTGACCGATTCGATCGCGCAGTTCGTCAGTGGCGCTGCCGCCGTGCCCGAGGAGGCGGCGCGCATCGTGCGCACCGGCTTTACCGACACCATCGCCACCATGATCGCCGGCAGGAACGAAGCGGTGGTGGGCATCGTGCGCCGGTTCGTGGCGGCGCGGCGTTCCGCCGCGCGCGAGGCGCGCGTGCTGTTCGGTGCGGAGACTGCGGCCGCTGCCGATGCTGCGCTGATCAACGCCACCGCGGCGCACGCGCTCGACTACGACGATGTCGCCATCGGCGGTCATCCGAGCACGGTGCTGGTGCCGGCGGTGCTGGCCGAGGGCGAGCGGCTGGGCGCATCCGGTGCGGACGCGTTGCGCGCCTATCTGGTGGGTTACGAAGTCTGGGCCGAGCTGCTGTCGCGCGAGCCCGACGCTTATCACCTGAAAGGCTGGCATCCGACCGCGGTGCTGGGCACGGTGGGTGCGGCCGCCGCCGTGGCGCATCTGCACCAGCTTTCCCCCGGGGACTGCCGCAACGCGCTCGCGCTGGCGGCGAGCATGGCGAGCGGGCTGGTGGCGAATTTCGGCACCATGACCAAACCGCTGCACGCGGGCCGCGCCGCAGCCTGCGCGATCGAGGCGGTGCATCTCGCTGCCATGGGCGTGACCGCAGCGCCCGACGTGTTCGAGCACCACGCGGGCTTTCTCGCCGCGCTCTCGCCCAAAGGCCGCTCCGAGCGCACGCGGCCTGCATCCAGCCTGGGGAGGCAGTTGCGCATTCTCGATACCGGCCTGTCGATCAAGAAATACCCGATGTGCTACGCCACCCATCGCGTGATCGACGCCGTGCTCGACCTGGCAACAGCGTACGACCTGAAGGCGCAGGACGTGAGGCAGATCGATGCCACCATAGGCGTGGCCCAGGCCTCGATGCTGCGCAATCACGCGCCGATGACCGGGCTCGAAGCCAAGTTCAGCCTCGAATTTGCGGTCGCGTCTGCGCTGGTATCGCGCAAGGTCGGATTGGCGCAGCTCACCGACAAATTCGTCGGCGAAGCGCCGGTGCGCGAGGCGATGGGCAAAGTGAGAATCGCGACGGTGGACACGAGCTGCCCGATCGAGCCGATTTTCGCGCTGACCGACCGCGTCGTCCTCGAGCTGCGGGACGGGCGCAAACTGGATTCGGGCGAGATCCGCTTCGCGCGCGGCAACGCCAAGTTGCCGCTGACGGAAGAGGAACTGAAGGCGAAATTTCTCGACTGTGCCGCAGGCGCCGATTACCTCGATCAAGGCGCCTTGTACCGGGCCTTGAACAAGCTGGGCGAGCAGGCGAGCCTGCGCCAGCTCGGGGCGAGCACCGCGACGGTTTGACTTTGGCAGGACCACCCCGGGACTATAGCCGGATCGGGTTTACCCAAGAACCAGTAGCAAGAGTTGATTTGCTACGGTCCGATTGCGGGGAGCCGGAGGGGAGCAGGGAGGGAAAGGAACGGTCCCTCCCCTTCCTTGGCACCTCGTATTGTTACGACTTCTGAGGCGACATATGGTGATCCCCAACCCAATCGATCTGAGCCACAAGCGAGTCCTGGACGCCATGCTGCTGAAACTCTCGGGTGTGGAAGCAGGAGAAATGACCGGTCTCCTCGCCTACTTCGTCGGCAAGAAAATGTTCGCCTGCGTCTGTAACGGCGGTGTAGGCGTGAGACTCTCGGCTGCGGCGGCTGCCAACCTCCAGTTCTCGAAGGACAACGTCGTTCCGTTTGAGCCCAAGGGCAGAAAGAGCACCAGGGAATGGATTCAGATCAACCACGAAAACTCTGCCGATTACGAAAAGGATCTGGAGATATTCCAGTCCTCTATCGCGTTCGTCAGGGCCGCAAAAGGCTAGGCCCGCTGACGTCGGCGATCTG
>JADGRR010000452.1 GCA_017880745.1 Burkholderiales bacterium | reverse complement strand
CGCCATGGGCGTGAGCGTCGCCATCGACGACTTCGGCACCGGCTTCTCCTCGCTCAGCTACCTTGCCAAACTGCCGGTGGACACGCTGAAGATCGACCGTTCGTTCGTGACCAACATGACTGCCGGGCCGGAGGGGCTGGCGCTGGTGTCCACCGTCATCAATCTGGCGCATTGGCTCAAGCTCAAGGTGGTGGCGGAGGGCGTCGAAACCGAGGAGCAATCGCGCCTGTTGCGGTTGCTGAAGTGCGACGAAATGCAGGGCTTTTTATTCAGCAAACCGGTGCCGTGCGAGATCTTCGAAATACGATTCCTGACCCCACCCCCAGCCGGGTGACGAAGAATGATGCAGACACCGATCACGGAGGACCCGCCCAGCGGCCGCGCCGGCCATTGCCGTTGCGCGCCGTCGTTTGCTCCGGAATCCATGCGTTCCGTGGTCACCAAGCCTTGTAAGACGGGCCTGCGTAGCGCCGCCGGGGCGATAGGTAACGCTTGCGCGTCGAAGATCGGGCGGGAAGGCGGCTCATGACGCACGTGCTGATTGTCGAGGACCACGAGGAGAACCGAAATCTCCTCAAGCTGCTGCTCGATGCGAACGGCTACCGGGTGACGGCTGCAGGCGACGGGCTGGAGGCGCTGGCCGCCGCACGGGGCGATCCGCCCGATGCCATCGTCTCCGACGTACTGATGCCGAATATGGACGGCTTTGCCCTGTGCCGCGCCTGGATGCAGGATGCGGGGCTCAGGGCCATTCCGTTCATTTTCTATTCCGCCGCTTACGTCCACGCGGAGGACGAGCAATTTGCCATGGCGCTGGGCGCGGTGCGCTATCTCATGAAACCTCTGGAGGCGGAGGTGTTGCTGAGGGAGTTGCGCGCGGTGCTGCAGCAGTGGGCCGCGCCCGCCCCGGCCTCGCGGCTGGACGACGTCACTTTCCACGCGCTGCACGAGTCGGCACTCGCGCGCACGATCGAGGAAAAGATGGCCCAACTGGAGGCCGCCAACCGCAAGCTGCAGGAGAGCGAGCTGCGCTTTCGCAGCCTGACCGAGATGTCCTCGGACTTCTACTGGGAGAGCGACGCCGAGCATCGGCTCACGCAGCGCGCTTCGGCCGACAAGAGCTTGAGTACCGTGTCGGTGTTCCGGCAGGGCGCGCAGATCGGCGATCGGCGCTGGGAAATACCCTATCTGTCGCCGGACGAGGCCGGCTGGCAGGCGCACCGGGCCGTGCTCGACGCGCACCGTCCGTTCCGCGATTTCGAGCTCTCCCGCCTCGGGGCCGACGGCACCGAGCGGCATATTTTGATCAGCGGCGATCCGGTGTTCGATGCCATCGGCGCGTTCAAGGGCTATCGCGGTGTCGGAAAGGACATCACCGAGCAGGTGAGAAGCATCGACGACCTGCGGCGCCTTCGCGCGGCCATGGACGCTACCGCCGATGCGATCTACCTGGTCGATCGGACCAGCATGCGTTTTATCTATATCAACGACGCTGCCTGCCGCATGCAGGATTGCACGCGCGAGGAACTGCTCGCGCTGGGACCCGACGGCGTGCTTTCCACTTCGCGTGCGGAGCTGGAACATGTCTACGATTCCATAATTGCCGGCGGCGCGGGCACCGAACCGCTCGAGATGCTAAGGCAGCGCAAGGACGGCTCCCGGGTTTGGGTCGAATTGCGGCGCCGCGCCCAGCGCTCGAACGAAGGCTGGATGATCGTCACCGTGGTGCGCGATGTCACTGAACGCAAGGCGGCGGTAGACAGGATCAGGCGCCTGAATCGCGTATACGCAGTGCTGAGCGGCATCAACACGCTGATCGTGCGCGTAAGCGACCGCGACGAGCTGTTCAGGGAAGCCTGCCGGATCGCGGTCGAGCACGGCCAATTCCGGATGGCCTGGATAGGGGTCGTCGATCGGAGCGCGATGAAGATCGTGCCGATTGCCTCGGCGGGTGCGGAACCGGAGTTCCTGACGCTCGTCAAAGACCGCTTCTCGCTGCGCGAAGACGCGCCGCTGGGAAACACCATGAGCGCGCGTGCGGTCAGGGAAAAGAAAGCGATCGTGTCCAACGACATACGAGACGATCCAAAGATCCTGTTCGCGAAGGAGCGCATCGAGCGCGGAATTTCCTCGATGGCTATTCTGCCTTTGCTGGTCTCGGATGACGCGGTAGGCGTACTCGCCCTGTACGCCGACGAACCCGGTTTTTTCGATGAAGAAGAGATGAAGCTGTTGACGGAACTGGCCGGCGACGTCGCGTACGCGATCGATCACATCGAAAAAGCGGAAAAGCTCAACTACCTCGCCTACTACGATGTGCTCACCGGAATCGCGAACCGCGCGCTGTTTCTCGAGCGGGTGGCGCAGTACGCGCGCAGCGCTGTCAGCGGCGGACACCAGCTTGCCGTGTATCTGATCGATCTGGAGCGGTTCAAGAACATCAACGACAGCCTCGGCCGGCCGGCCGGCGACGCGCTCCTGCGGCAGGTGGCGGAGTGGCTGACGCGCAACGCGGGGGACGCCAACCTGGTGGCGCGGGTGAGCGCGGATCAATTTGCCGCCGTGATGCCGGAAGTAAAGCACTTGGGCGACGTAGCGCGGCTTCTCGAGAAATGGATGGCAGCGTTTCTGGAGCATCCGTTCCGCCTGAACGACGCCGTGTTCCGCATCGCCGCCAAGGTCGGAATAGCGCTGTTCCCGGATGACGGCGCCGACGCCGAGACTTTGTTCAAACACGCCGAGGCCGCGCTCAAGAAGGCCAAGGCGAGCGGCGATCGATACCTGTTTTACACCCAGGCAATGACCGCAACGGTGGCGGGCAAGCTCACCCTGGAAAATCAGCTGCGCCAGGCGCTGGACAAAGAAGAATTCGTGCTCCACTACCAGCCCAAGGTGAACCTCGTGAGCGGCAAGCTTACCAGCGCCGAGGCGCTGATCCGCTGGAATGATCCGCGCACCGGCCTGGTGCCGCCGGGCCGGTTCATCCCGATCCTGGAGGAGACCGGTTTGATTCATGAAGTCGGGCGCTGGGCGCTGCGCCAAGCCCTCGAAGACTACCTGCGCTGGCGCGCCGCGGGCCTGGCCGCGGTGCGCATCGCAGTGAACGTGTCACCGCTGCAACTGCGCCATCGTGGCTTCATCACCGAGATCAGCCAGGCAATCGGCATTGACGCGCAGGCGGCGGCCGGACTGGAACTGGAGCTGACCGAAAGCCTGATCATGGAGGATGTTAAGCACAGCATCGCCAGCCTGCAGACGATCCGCGCCATGGGCGTGAGCGTCGCCATCGACGACTTCGGCACCGGCTTCTCCTCGCTCAGCTACCTTGCCAAACTGCCGGTGGACACGCTGAAGATCGACCG
>JADGRR010000046.1 GCA_017880745.1 Burkholderiales bacterium | reverse complement strand
GCAAGCGCGGAACGGCGCGACAACGAGGGCGAAGGCAGTCTGGGCATGGGCGGACGCGACTAGACGCGGCAAGCATCATGCAAAAAAGGGCGGCTGCGGCCGCCCTTTCTGTTTGTCCTCACGTCCGGACTGCCGGCTATTTTTCGAACAGTGCGATCGATTCCACGTGGGAAGTGTGCGGGAACATGTTGATCACGCCGGCCGCGGCGAGGCGGTAGCCCTTGACCTGCACCAGCACCTCGGCATCGCGCGCGAGCGTCGCCGGATCGCAGGAGACGTAGACGATGCGCCGTGGCCCGCTCTCCCCCAGCGCTTTCACCACTTCGACGGCGCCGTCGCGCGGCGGATCGATGAGCAGCTTGTCGAAGCCGCCGCCGTCGTTCGCGCCAAACCGGGCACAACTCGGCGCATCGAACAAATTGGCGACTTGAAAGCGCGCGCGCGCGGCAAGCCCGTTCTTGCGCGCGTTGTCTTCGGCCCGTCGCACCAATTCGGCATTGCCTTCCACGCCCAGCACGTTCGCACCCCGGCTCGCGATGGGCAAGCTGAAGTTGCCCAGACCGCAAAACAGGTCGGCGATGTGCTCCCCCGGGCGCGGATCGAGCAGATTCATTGCATGCCGGACCAGGATACGGTTAACGGCATGATTGACCTGGGTAAAGTCGGTCGGGCGGAAGTGAATCTCGACGCCGAACTCGGGCAGTGAGTAATAAAGCGGCGGGGCGTCCTGCGGATAAAAGGGCTGGGCCGTCTCCGGCCCTTTGGTCTGCAGCCAGAACTGGATGCCGTACTGCGCTGCGAAGACCCTGAGCGCGTCTTCGTCCATCGGGCTGAGCGGATCGAGTATGCGCAACACCAGCACGGTGACCTCTTCGCCGACTGCGAGCTCGATCTGTGGCAGGCGCGTGGGCATGGACAATCCCGCAATCAGGGCGCGCAGGGGCAGGAGCAGGTCGGATATGCGCCGCGGAAGGACTTCGCAGCTCGCCATGTCGGCGACGAAGCTGCTTTTGCGTTCATGGAAACCGACCAGTGCGCCGCCTTTCTTTAGCACCATCCGTACCGACATGCGAGCACGGTGGCGATAACCCCAGGACAGGCCGTAGATCGGGCGCAGCAGCGTCTCCGGTTTTACCTTGCCGATATGCCACAGGCTGTCTTCGAGCACGCGCTGCTTCGCCGCCACCTGGGAATGCAGTTCCAGATGCTGCATGCTGCAGCCGCCGCAGACGCCGAAATGGCGGCAGCGCGGTAGCTCGCGCGCCGCGCTGACTTCATGAATGGCAGTGGCGGTCGCCTGCTCGTAGGTCGGTTTGCGCCGGTACGACGCGTACGAAACCGTCTCCCCGGGCAGGCCACCCTCGATGAATATTGCCTTGCCCTCGACGCGCGCGATGCCGCGACCCTCGCGATCCAGCGATTCAACCAGAACCGGCATCGATTATTTCCAGGCGTGGAGGAATTCGCGCCAATGCGCATCAGCGGACTTGGCGAGCGTGCCGCGCAAGAGTTCGACCTCGCGCTGGTATTGCGCGGCGTCAAACACGCCGCGCAGCAACTGAAAGCGCAAGTACAGCAGATACGTGTTGGCGGCGTCGGTCTCGCAGTAGTTGCGGATCTCGCGCAGCTTCCCGCCCAGGTATGCGCTCCACACCTGCGAGCCGTCCATGCCGAGCTTGCCCGGGAAACCGATCAGCTTGGCCATCTCGTCCAGCGGCACGTTGTTGCGCGGCTGGTACAGCGCCAGCAGGTCCATCAGGTCGAGATGGCGCGCGTGATAGCGGCTGATGTAGTTGTTCCACTTGAAGTCGCGGTCATCCTCGCCCTGGTCCCAATAGCGTGGCGCGCAAATCCCGTGAACCAGGCTGCGGTAATGCAGCACCGGCAGGTCGAATCCGCCGCCGTTCCAGGAAACGAGTTGCGGCGTGTATTTTTCGATGCCATCGAAAAAGCGCCGGATCAGGTCGGCTTCAGTGTCCTCGGGCGTGCCCAGCGACCAGACGCGGACGCCGTCGCCCTCGCGCAGCGCGCAGGCGATGGCGATCACGCGGTGCTGGTGCAACTGCAGGAAATCGTGGTTCGCGGCGGCGCGGCGGCGCTGAAAAGCGATCTCGGCCACGTCCTTGTCGGAAAGCCCGGGATCCAGATCGTACAGCCGGCGCAAACCGTCGCAGTCGGGCGCGGTTTCTATGTCGAAAGCCAAGACAGGCGTCATCGACCCTTAGTCCGGAAACACGCCGGTCGATAGATAACGGTCGCCGCGGTCGCAGACGATGCTTACGATGACCGCGTTTTTCACGTCCGCCGCGACGCGCAACGCCACGAACATGGCTCCGCCCGATGAGATGCCGGCGAAAATTCCCTCTTCCCGCGCCATTCTGCGCGTCATCTCCTCGGCCTCGGTCTGGCTCACGGACTCGATGCGGTCGACGCGCGCCGCGTCGTAAATACGCGGCAGGTAGGCCTCGGGCCACTTGCGAATGCCTGGAATCTGCGAGCCTTCGGTCGGCTCGCAACCTACGATCTGGATCTGCGAATTCTGCTCCTTGAGGAAGCGCGACACCCCCATGATGGTCCCGGTGGTGCCCATGCTGGAAACGAAGTGCGTGACCTTGCCGGCGGTATCGCGCCAGATTTCCGGTCCGGTGCCTTCGTAGTGGGAGAGCGGGTTGTCCGGATTGGCGAACTGGTCGAGGATCACGCCCTTGCCCTGGTCGCGCATTTTCTCGGCCAGGTCGCGCGCGCCTTCCATCCCCCCCGCCCGCGGCGTAAGGATGATTTCGGCGCCGAAGGCGCGCATGGTCTGGCGCCGCTCCACCGACAGGTGCTCGGGCATGACGAGCACCATGCGATAGCCGCGTACCGCCGCCGCCATGGCGAGCGCGATGCCGGTGTTGCCGCTGGTCGCTTCGATCAGGGTATCGCCGGGCTTGATCGCGCCGCGCCGCTCGGCGTGCACGACCATCGACAGCGCGGGGCGGTCCTTGACCGACCCGGCCGGGTTGTTGCCCTCGAGCTTGGCCAGAATGACGTTGCCGCTCCTGTCATTGGCGGCGCCGGGGATACGCTTCAGGCGCACCAGCGGCGTATTGCCTACGGTGTCTTCGATACTCGGGTACGTGTCTGGTTTCATATCAGTTTCTTTCGCCGGCGCTATCGCGGAATACCGGTCCCGCAGTTGGAACCTTCACTTTTCGCTCCTTCTGCTCTCCTCATCGAGCAGCTGCTCGCAATAGCGCGACACGCCCTCTTCCACGGTCAGGAAAGGATCCGCATAGCCGGCGCCGCGGAGCATGGCGTTATCGGCCTCGGTATAGCTCTGATACCTGCCCTTGAGCGCATCGGGGAAGGCGATGTATTCGATCATGTTTCTCGCGCGCATCTCCTCCAGCGTGAGCGCAGCCTGGCCTTCGGCGCGCAGGCAGGCGTTGACCGTGGCTACCGCGACTTCGTTGAAGCTTTGCGCGCGGCCGGTGCCCAGGTTGAAGATTCCGGACAGCGCCGGCCGTTCGAGAAAATGAAAGTTCACCTCGACCACGTCCTCGACCGAGACGAAGTCCCGCTTCTGCTCGCCGTCGGCGTAGCCGTCCGAGCCCTGGAACAGCTTGACCCGCTTCTCGCTGCGGAACTGGTTGAAGAAATGGAAGGCGACCGAGGCCATGCGCCCTTTGTGCGCCTCGTTCGGGCCATAGACGTTGAAATAGCGAAAGCCCGCGATCGGGCTGTCGGCATCGGGCAGGCGTCGCCGCACCACCTGGTCGAACAGGAACTTGGAGTAGCCGTAAATGTTGAGCGGCGATTCGCATTCGCGCAGTTCGCGAAATACCTTGCCCTTGCCGTAGACCGACGCGGACGAGGCGTACAGCAGCGGCACTTCCTCTTCCTGGCAATAGTCGAGCAGCGCCACCGAGTAGCGGTAATTGTTCTCCATCATGTAGCGCCCGTCGGTCTCCATGGTGTCGGAGCAGGCTCCCTGGTGCAGTATCGCCTCGATCGCGCCCTCGAACTCCCCGGCGGTGAGCTGCACCACGAAGTCGCGCTTGTCGATGAAATCGGCGATCTCGCAGTCGGCCAGATTCCTGAATTTGTCGGCGCGGGTGAGATTGTCCACCGCGATGATGTCGGTCTCGCCGCGCTCATTCAGCGCCTTGACCAGGTTCGATCCGATGAATCCGGCTGCGCCGGTGACAACGTAGTACATGCTTTCCTCTCAGTGCCTGTTACGGGACGAGGGGATACCTCCCCTCATGCTCCCCTAATTCAGGGGTGTTTCAGTAATTCTGAAACACCCCGTCAATCCTGTGCCAACGCCGCCTGCAGCTCTTCGCGATGGACCACGGCGGTGCCTAGTTTGCCGACAACGATTCCTGCGGCGCGATTAGCCACGTGTATGGCTTCGGGCAGCGCCGCACCGCTCGCCAACATCGCCGCGAGGGCGGCAATAACGGTATCGCCGGCGCCCGTCACGTCGGCAAGCTCCTGCGCCCTGGCAGGCTCGTGCAGCACGCCACTCTCCTGGTACAAACTCATGCCCTCCTCGCTGCGCGTCACCAGCAGCGCCTCGGCGCCAAGTTCGCGTCGCAGCGCCTGCGCCCGCGCGGTCATGTCATCCTCGTCTTTCCAGCGCCCCACCACCTCGCCCAGTTCGGCGCGGTTGGGTGTAACGATGCTCGCGCCATGATAGCGGGAATAGTCGTCGCCCTTGGGATCGACCAGGATGATTTTTTTTGCGGCACGAGCCAGCTCCATCATCTGCGCTATGTGCGTGAGCCCGCCCTTGCCGTAATCTGACAGGACCAGGACGTCGCAATCTGTCAGCAGCATCTGGAAATCGACCAGCTTGTCGGCCAGTACTTCACGGGTCGGCGGAGTCTCGAAATCGACGCGTAGCAGCTGCTGATGCCGGCCGATGATGCGCAACTTAACCGTGGTTGGAATGCTCGGATCCTTGTGCAGGCAGGCTGTGACTTGCTCGCTTTCGATCAACTTTCGCAGGCGCGCACCGGCCTCGTCGTCGCCGACAACCGACAATAGCGTTACCCGGGCACCGAGCGCCGTCGCGTTGCGCGCGACGTTGGCCGCACCGCCGGGACGCTCCTCGGTGCGCTCGATTTTGACCACCGGCACCGGTGCCTCCGGCGAGATCCGGCTCACCTCGCCGAACCAGTAGCGATCGAGCATCACGTCGCCGACCACCAGCAGCCTCGCTTTGGAAAAATCCGGCAACAGTTTCACGCCTCGCTCCACGCCCGTCACGCCTTATAGCCGTCCTATCGGATAGTACTCCAGACCGTTCTGCCTGACTTCGGCGGGATCGTACAGATTGCGTCCATCGAAAATAGCCGGCGTGCGCAAAATCTGCTTCACCCGCTGAAAATCCGGGCTGCGGAATTCCTTCCACTCGGTCACGATCGCCAGGGCATCGGCGCCGTCGAGCGCCGCCATCGGCGAGTCGGCGAAGCGCACGCGAGGCTCGGCCTTGTAGATCTGCCGCGCCTCGTCCATGGCGACCGGATCGTAGGCCGTAACGCTTGCGCCGCGCGCTAGCAGTTCGGCCACCAGCACCCGGCTCGGCGCCTCGCGCATATCGTCGGTATTGGGCTTGAACGCCAATCCCCAAAGGGCGAAATTCAGGCCTTTCAGGTCGACTCCGAAGCGCTTCAGAATCTTCTGCGTCAGCACCTGTTTCTGCAGGGCGTTGGCCTGCTCCACCGCCTCGAGGATGAGCAGATTCATGCCCGCCTCGCCCGCGGTGCGCATCAGCGCCTGCACGTCTTTCGGAAAGCAGGAGCCGCCGTAGCCTGCGCCCGGATACAGGAAATGGTAGCCGATGCGGGGATCGGCGCCGATGCCGCGGCGCACGTGCTCGATGTCCGCACCCAGACGTTCCGCCAGGTTGGCGAGCTCGTTCATGAAGGAGATGCGCGTGGCCAGCATGGCGTTCGCGGCGTACTTGGTCAGCTCGGCCGAACGCACGTCCATCGCGATCACGCGTTCGTGGCTGCGCTGGAACGGCGCGTACAGGTTGCGCATGACAAGCGTGGCGCGCTCGTCGTCGCTGCCCACCACGATGCGGTCGGGGCGCATGAAATCCTCGACCGCGGCGCCTTCCTTGAGGAATTCGGGGTTGGACACCACGCTGTAGGCGATGTCGGCGCCGCGCTGCTTCAGCTCTTCGGCGATGGCGGCGCGCACCTTGTCCGCAGTTCCCACGGGGACGGTGGACTTGTCCACTACCACGCGGTAATCGCGCATGTGGCGGCCGATGTTGCGCGCGGCCGCGAGCACGTATTGCAGATCGGCCGAGCCGTCCTCGCTCGGGGGCGTGCCTACCGCGATGAATTGCACCGTGCCGAATGCGACCGCCTGTTCGATGTCGGTGGTGAAAGCCAGGCGCCCGGCTTTGTGGTTGCGATTCACCATTTCCTGCAGCCCCGGCTCGTAGATCGGGATGCCGCCGTCGTTGAGGAGCTTGATCTTGCTCGGGTCCAGGTCCAGGCACAGCACGTCGTTGCCGACGTCTGCCATGCAGGCACCGCTGACTAATCCTACATATCCGGTTCCTACGACGGTAATCTTCAAACTAAGCTCCGATTGAGAGGTGAAGTGTGAGGCATGAGAACCGAGGAGCATGCGCCGGAATCGCGCCGGCTATTGCGCAGTGCACCGTGCTCCTCACTGTTCACGGTGTTAGATCAAATTCTTCCGTCCGCCTCGGCGGATAGGTTTCCCAGCCGCCACAGGCCGGACAGTGCCAGTAGAACTGGCGCGCCTTGAAGCCGCAGTTTTCGCAGCGATAGCGCGCGAGGCGCAATGTGTGGCTGTGCACCAGATTCTTGACCAGCTGCACGTCGCCGCGGCGCTCCGGCCGGACCACCAGCAGTTCCGCATCGAGCAGCCGGTCCAGGCCGAGCAAGGTCTGGTTGCGGCGCAACTCGTCGCGCACCAGCCGGTGCGCTGCCTCCGGCCCCTGCGCCTCCAGCGTCGACTGGAAGGCGACGTCGAGCAGGTCGAGCGAGGGCGAACTGGCGAGGAAGCCGCGCAGCAGGGTCAATCCTTCGTCCTGCTTGCCCAGCACGCGGTAACTCTCGAGCAGCCGCTGCGCCACCAGCGCGAGGTACGCGGGATTCTGCTGCTCGATGCGCTTCCACGCCTCGATCGCCGCTTCGTGATCGCCCGCGGCCGCGTGGATGTCGCCGAGCAGGACATTGGCGCGCGCGCACTTGCGATTGGATTTGAGTGCCTGTTCCAGATGCGCCAGAGCCGCGTCGGTGCGCGAATGGGTGATCTCGATCAGCGCGAGCTCGCAGTAATAGTTCGCGATCTCCTTGTTCCAGGGCTGGCCCAGGTCGGCGCCGAGCTCGCTCGCGACACCTATGGTCTTTTCCCAATCCTTCTCCTGCTGATAGATGTCGAGAAGTGCCTTCAACGCAGCGCCGCGATGCGGCGTGTTGCGCAGCTTGACGAACACCTCCTCGGCGCGGTCGAGCAATCCGGCCTTGAGATAATCCTGGCCAAGTTCGAACAGGGCTGAAAGCCGCTGCTCCTGGCCCAGATCGCCGCGCTCGAGCAGATTCTGGTGCATGCGGATCGCGCGTTCGGTTTCACCGCGGCGGCGAAACAGGCTGCCCAGCGCAAAGTGCAGTTCGACGGTCTCCGGGTCGATTTTGACCACTTCGATGAAGGCCTCGATCGCCTTGTCGGGCTGTTCATTGAGCAGGAAATTGAGCCCCTTGAAATAGGAGCGCGGCAGCGAGCGCGATTCCGACACCAGGTGCTTGATATCGATACGCGCGGCGAGCCAGCCCAGGCCGAAGAACAGGGGAAACGCGAGCAACCACCAGAATTCGAATTCCATGCGGTTCGGCTAACGCCCGGGCCGGGCGGTAAGGTTGCCGTCGGCGGCCGGGGCCTCCGGGCTGTCGTCGCCGCGACGGTTGCCCATGTCCAGCTGCAGCCTCGCGATCTCGCGCCGCTGCCTGAACACCGTGGCCAGCGTAGCCAGCACGCCCATGGCGGCGCCCGCAGCGAAGAACACCAGCAGCACCAGGATCAGCGGGGCCCGCCATACCTGGTCGAAATACAGGCGCAGGCTGACGCTATCGGTGTTCTTGAGCGCAAACAGAAACAACGCCAGGAACAGGATGATGCGCAGGATCCAGGCGAGAGCGCGCATGTCCCGATCGTCTCAGAAAAAACAAACGGCATCGAAAAGATGCCGCTTGTTTCGGCTTGCCGCCCGCGCGCTAATTCGAGTCCACGCGCTCACGCAGTTCCTTGCCGGCCTTGAAGTGCGGCACGAACTTCTCCGGCACCTGGACCCTGTCGCCCGATTTCGGATTCCTGCCCGTACGCGGCGGGCGATAATTCAGCCCGAAGCTGCCGAAGCCGCGAATTTCGATGCGCTGGCCTTTGACCAGACTCAGGGTCATGGCATCGAGTATGGTCTTGACCGCGAACTCGGCGTCCTTGGCAACCAGTTGCGGATAGCGTCCCGCCAGCCTGGCGATCAATTCGGACTTGGTCATCTCGCCTGCCCCTTTTATTGCTGAGAGTTTTTGTTGTCCAGCTTCGCCTTCAGCAGCGCTCCAAGGCTGGTGCTCCCGGAACTGGCGGCGCTGTCGCTCTGCAGCTTCTGCATCGCGTCATGCTCCTCGGCCATATCCTTGGCTTTGATCGAGAGGTTGATCGAGCGGTTCTTGCGATCTATATTGATGATCATCGCCGTCACCGAATCGCCTTCCTTGAGGTGGTGCGTGAGGTCCTCGATGCGCTCGCGCGCCACTTCGGACACGCGCAGGTAACCCTCGACGTCGCCCTCCAGCGCGACCACCGCGCCCTTGGCGTCGACCGACTTTATCGTGCCCTGCACCACGCTGTTCTTCTCGTGCGTGGCGATGTAATTGGTGAAGGGGTCGCCGTCCATCTGTTTGATGCCGAGCGAGATGCGCTCGCGCTCGGTGTCGATCGCCAGCACCACCGCTTCGACTTCGTCGCCCTTCTTGTAGTTGCGCACCGCCTCTTCGCCCGTAGCGCTCCAGGACAGGTCCGACAGATGCACCAGGCCGTCGATGCCGCCCGGGAGTCCGATGAACACGCCGAAATCGGTGATCGACTTGATCTGCCCCGTGACCCGGTCGCCCTTCTTGAAGTTGATGGCGAACTCTCCCCACGGGTTGGGCAGGCACTGTTTCATCCCCAGCGAAATCCTGCGACGCTCCTCGTCGATTTCGAGGATCATGACCTCGACCTCGTCACCGAGCTGCACCACCTTGGATGGATGCACGTTCTTGTTGGTCCAGTCCATCTCGGACACGTGCACCAGTCCTTCGATGCCCTGCTCGACCTCGACGAATGCGCCGTAGTCGGTGAGATTGGTGACCTTGCCGAACAGGCGCGTGCCGGTGGGGTAGCGGCGCGACAGGCCCACCCAGGGATCTTCGCCCAGCTGCTTCATGCCGAGCGACACGCGGTTCTTCTCCTGGTCGAACTTGAGTATCTTCGCCGTCACTTCGTCGCCGACGTTGAGCACCTCGGACGGATGCTTGACGCGGCGCCAGGCGAGGTCGGTGATGTGCAGCAGGCCGTCGATGCCGCCCAGGTCGACGAACGCGCCGTAGTCGGTGATGTTCTTGACGATGCCCTTCACGACCGTGCCCTCGGACAGGGTCTGCAGCAGCTTCTGCCGCTCTTCACCCTGGCTCGCCTCGAGCACGGCGCGGCGTGACACCACCACGTTGTTGCGCTTGCGGTCGAGCTTGATGACCTTGAACTCCATGGTCTTGCCTTCGAACGGCGTCGTGTCCTTGACCGGGCGGATGTCCACCAGCGAGCCGGGCAGGAAGGCGCGAATGCCGTTGGCCATGACCGTGAGGCCGCCCTTGACTTTGCCGCTGATCACGCCTGAAACCAGCTCGCCGGTTTCCAGGGCCTTTTCCAGGTCCATCCAGGCGGACAGGCGCTTGGCCTTGTCGCGCGACAGGCGCGTTTCGCCGAAGCCGTCTTCCAGGGCCTCGATGGCGACGCTGACGAAATCGCCGACCTTGGCCTCGACCTCGCCGGCATCATTGCGGAATTCCTCGACCGGGATGAAGCTCTCGGACTTGAGTCCGGCGTTCACCACCACGAAATTCATATCTACACGGACTACTTCTGCTGTGATCACCTCGCCGATGCGCATTTCCTGGCGCGTCAGGCTTTCTTCGAACAGGGCTGCAAAATTGTTTTCGTTGGAGGCTACCGCGGGAGAGAGATTGGACATTGGATTTATTTACCTGATTTCACCGCCCTTGCGGACGGGGTTGATTAAACACAAAGCGGACTCACTGGTGCTGTGAGCCCGCCACCCTTTGCCGGTACCAATCAAGTACCTGGCGCACTATATCCTCTATGCCAAGACCGGTGCTATCGAGTTCCCGGGCATCGGCTGCCTTTTGCAGGGGTGCCACGCTTCTGGCGCTGTCGCGCGCGTCGCGTTCACGCAGTTCCAGCAAAAGGGTTCGAATATTAGCATCGATTCCTTTTTCTTTCAACTGCTTATATCTGCGCTCGGCGCGTATTTCCGCGCTCGCGGTAAGAAATACCTTCAGCGTCGCGTCCGGAAACACCACTGTGCCCATGTCGCGGCCTTCAGCGACCAGTCCGGGGGCCTCGCGGAACGCCCGCTGGCGCGCGAGCAGGGCTGCGCGTACCGCCGGCAGCGCCGCCACCCTGGAGGCCCCTTTGCCGCACTCCTCGCTCCGGATTGCATCGGTAACCTTCTGGCCAAACAGGAATATTTCTCCGCCCTCAAATGTGGCGTGCAGATGCAGCGCCCGCCGGGCCAGTGCCGCTTCGTCATCGAGCCGGGTCGCCTCCTTCACTGCTGCAAGCGCGACCAGACGATACAGGGAGCCGCTGTCCAGGTAGTGAAAACCCAGCTCTTTCGCCACCGCCTCGGCGATGGTGCCCTTTCCCGAGGCCGAGGGGCCGTCGATGGCGATGACGGGGACTGCTGTGGTTGCTGCGTTCAAGCCAAGAAATCAAGCTTAGGTTCGCCGTCGTTGAGCAGCATGGCGATCACTTCCTGCAAATTGGCGTGCAACTCATCGAGCGTTTCGCCTTGGCTGTGCGCGCCCGGAGAGCCGGGCACATGGCCCACATAGAGCTGCGTGTCGGCGCAGCGCTCGATCACAGCGGTGTAGGCATGCATGGGATGATCCTTGACGGGCGAATAAAGCTATTTTAGCAGCTAGGGTCGCGGTGGCGTTGGGAACCGGTCGCAAATTGCGACCGGTTCAAGCTATCGAGTTTGATGGGGGTGAGCCGGAACGTGAAAGCGTCAGGGAGGTGGATTCGGTTCGGCGTTCAGCCAAGAAAACCGATGCCGCGTTTGGGCCGGGTCTTGCGGCTGTCGTCATCGGCAATCAGGCGTTTGATGGCATCGAAGACGTTGGCGAACTGCTCGTCGTAGCGATTTTCCAGCGCCTCGATCTTTCTGGCGAGGTCGCGGTTGGAGTCCATCAGCCGGCGCAACTGCACGAAGGTGCGCATGATGGCGATATTGACCTCGACCGCGCGCGGTGAGCGCAGCACGCTGGAGAGCATGGCGCCGCCTTGCTCGGTGAAAGCGTAAGGGAGGTACTTGATGTTCTCGCCTTGCTGCAAGGTCACAATTTGTGACCTTGAACGGAAGATGGTCTCCGATTCATCCGGAGTAAGCTGGAACATGAAGTCATCGGGGAAACGATTTATGTTGCGCTTGACCGCTTGATTGAGGACTTTGACAGGCGCGGCATAAAGCCCGGCAAGGTGCTCGCT
>JADGRR010000451.1 GCA_017880745.1 Burkholderiales bacterium | reverse complement strand
AAGGAAATGCGCTCGCGCAATACTATCTCGGCGTCAGCTTCGCGCAGGGCCGCGGCGTCAATCAGGACGGCGAAAAAGCGGTCAAATGGCTGACGAAAGCGGCTCAGCAGGGGCTGTCGCTGGCGAATGATTACTTAAAGGCCAACGGAATCATGACCGTTAAAACCGGAAACTGATTTGCGCACGGCGCAATTGCGAGCGGGCTATGACATGCAAGAATTCCAGGACGCGCTCGGCCACAGCGATATTTCCACCACGCAAGGCTACGTCCGGAATTCAACGCGCAGACAATCCGTCGTGCGGCTTACACTACCCAGAAGACCAACGAAAACGGCCTGATTGATAGAGAATCTCTACCAATTCCCAGACCGGCACGATTGGGAATCGTGTAACTCATTGAAATTTGGTCGGGGCGAGAGGATTTGAACCTCCGACCACCTGCACCCCATGCAGGTACGCTACCAGGCTGCGCTACGCCCCGAATTTTGTCAGTTTATCACGCCGGCCCGAAACAAAACCAGCATTGGATACGCCTGCGCCGCTCAGGCACCGCTGCCGAGAGTCTCGATTATGCTCTTGAGCTCGCTCTTGATCGCGGCCAGATCGGCCTTGCCTGCTTCGGTGCGCGCCGCGAGCGCGCGGCCGTTACTCGACACGCCATCGTCCAGCCGGTTGCGCGCGCCGCTGATGGTGAAACCCTGCTCGTACAGCAGATCGCGGATGCGGCGGATGAGCAGCACTTCGTGATGCTGGTAGTAGCGCCGGTTGCCGCGGCGCTTGACCGGTTTCAGCTGGGTGAACTCCTGCTCCCAGTAGCGCAGCACGTGCGGTTTGACGCCGCACAGTTCGCTCACCTCGCCGATGGTGAAGTAACGCTTCGCCGGAATCGGCGGCAGACTACTGTTGCTGCTGCGGCTTTCCACGATTGGCCTTTTCCACCAGTGCCTTGAGCTTCTGGCTGGCGTGGAAGGTGACGACGCGCCGCGCGGTAATCGGAATTTCTTCCCCGGTCTTGGGGTTGCGGCCGGGACGCTGCGGTTTGTTGCGCAGTTGGAAGTTGCCGAATCCGGACAGCTTTACGCTGTCGCCGTTTTCCAGCGCAGCGCGGATTTCTTCGAAAAAAGTCTCGACCATATCCTTGGCTTCGCGCTTGTTAAGCCCGACTTTCTCGAACAAAAAGTCAGCCAGCTCGGCTTTGGTTAACGTCATTATTTCTCCCTAGGTGCGCAATTTGGCGCCGACGCTTTGGACGAGAAGCTGCAGCAGTTGCGCCATCCCCGCCTCCGCCTCCGCGTCCGTCAGCGTTTTCGCAGTATCTTGCATAACTACCCGAAATGCAAGGCTTTTTTTGCCTGCGTCCACCCCTTTCCCGCGGTACAAGTCAAACAGCCACAGGTCCTGCACCACCGCCGCCCCGGAGCTTTGCATCGCCTGAACCAGCGCCTGCGCCGGCACGGCCTCGTCCACCACCACCGCCAGGTCGCGGGTCACCGGCGGGAACTTGGATACCTCGCGATACTGCGGCATGGGTGCGGCAAGCATCGCCGCCAGGTCGAGTTCGAATAAGACCGGCGCCTGCGGCAATTCATATTTTTGCTGCCAGCGCGGATGCAGTTCGCCCAGCCAGCCGATCGTCTTGCCGTCGATCATCACCTGCGCGGCACGGCCGGGGTGCAGCGCCGGATGTGTGGCGCGCTCGAAACGCAACTGCCATGGGACGAGCAAGCTCTCGATGTCGCCCTTCAGGTCGTAGAAATCGACGCTACGCTGGGCGAGGCCCCATTGCTCCGGGCGCGCCGGGCCATAGGCGATCGCGGCCAGCTTCAGCGGCTGGTCTATGCCGCCCACGGTGAGCGGGCCGTCGGCGACGCTCGCGTCTGCGCGGAACACGCGCCCCAATTCGAATACACGCACTCTGCCCTGCTTGCGGTTGAGGTTGTAGCGCACGTTGGCGATGAGACTGCCGGCAAGGCTGGAGCGCATCACCGCGTGCTGCACCGAGATCGGATTCAGCAGCTTCACCGGCGTCTCGTTGCCGCAGAAATCGCGCTCCCACTCGGCCTCGACGAAGCTGAAGTTGACGACTTCCTGGTAGTCGCGCGCGGCGATCGCTTCCTTCACCCTTGTGAGCGGGCGCACGGTCTCGGGCTGCTCGCGCATGGCGGCGCGCACGCGCGGCCGGCTCGCGGGGATGCGCTCGTAGCCGTGAATGCGGGCAATCTCCTCGATCAGGTCTTCCTCGATGGCGATGTCGAAGCGGTATGAGGGCGGGGTCACGCTGTAGCCGTCGGCGGTCTTCGTCGCGGCGAGTTCGAGGCGCGCGAAGATGTCGCCGATCTCTGCGTCGGTGAGCTCGATGCCTAGCACCTTCTTCGCGCGCGCGCTGCGCACGTGCACGGGCTTGCGCTCGGGCAGCCGAACCACGTCGTCCACGGTCGGGCCGGACTCGCCGCCGCAGATTGCGAGTATCAGCTCGGTCGCGCGCTCTATCCCGTCGACATTGTTGTCGAAGTCGACGCCGCGCTCGAAGCGGTGCGCGGCGTCGCTCGAGAAATTGTAGCGGCGCGTGCGGCCCATGATCGCATCGGGGAAGAAAAACGCGGACTCAAGGAAGATGTTCCTGCTGTCGGTCTCGGCCTTGGTCGAATCTCCGCCCATGATGCCGGCGAGCCCGATCGGGCCCGAGGCGTCGGTGATGCAGAGCACGTTCTCGTCCACGTCGACCGTCTGCTCGTTCAGGAGCTTGAGCCGCTCGCCCTTCCTGCCGAAGCGCACGTCGATGCCGCCTTGCAGCTTGTCGAGATCGTAGACGTGCAACGGCCGCCCCAGTTCGAGCATGACGTAGTTGGTGACGTCGACCAGCGCCGAGATCGAGCGCTGCCCGGCGCGCGCCAGGCGCTGCACCATCCACTCGGGGACTGGCGCCGCGGCGTTGACGTTGCGGATGACGCGACCGGTGAAACGGCCGCAGCCCTCCGGCGCGGTGATCTTGACCGGATGGCGTGCGTCGCACTGCGCCGGAACCGACTTGATCTGCGGTGGATTGAACGGCGCGCCGGTGATCGCGGCCACTTCGCGTGCCACGCCAAGCAGGCTCAGGCAGTCGGCGCGGTTCGGCGTCAACTTGAGCGTGAACACCGTGTCGTCGAGCGCCAGCACTTCGCGCACGTCGCGGCCGATCGGCGCATCGGCGGCAAGCGGCAAGAGGCCGCTGTGGTCGTCGGCGATGCCCAGTTCCTTCGCCGAGCAAAGCATGCCTTGGCTCTCGACGCCGCGCATGTTCACCGGCTTGATTTCGAATTCGGCGCCGTCCTCGCCGATGAGGCGCGCGCCGATGAGCGCGCAGGTTACGCGCATGCCCGCAACCACGTT
>JADGRR010000450.1 GCA_017880745.1 Burkholderiales bacterium | reverse complement strand
GCTGCTGGCGATGGCGCGCCTGTCTTCGTTCAAGCCGCTGGCGCTCGCTGCCGCGGGCTACGTCAACCTGATGCGCTCCCTGCCCCTGCTGCTGGTGATCTTCTGGTTCTATTTCCTGGTGCCGGTGCTGGTGCAGACGGCAATGGGATGGGAGCGGCCGCCGCAGATCGGCGCCGAACGCTCAGCCTACATCACGTTCATCATGTTCGAAGCGGCGTATTTCTGCGAGATCATGCGCGCCGGCATCCAGAGCATTTCGCGCGGCCAGGTCGGCGCGGCTTACGCCGTGGGCCTCACCTACTGGCAGGCGATGAAGCTGGTGATCCTGCCCCAGGCATTCCGCAACATGCTGCCGGTGCTGCTGACCCAGTCCATCATCCTGTTCCAGGACGTGTCGCTGGTGTCCTTGCTCAACGTGACCGATTTCGTCGGCGCTGCGGTCAAGATCGCCCAGCGCGACAGCCGCATCGTCGAGATGTACCTGTTCGTGGCCATCGTCTATTTCGTTCTATGCTACACGCTATCGATCATGGTGAAGCGCCTGCAGCACCGAATCGCCATCGTGCATTGACGCGACCAAACCGAGGAATTCCGCACATGATCGAAATCAAGGACGTGAGCAAGTGGTACGGCAGCTTCCAGGTGCTTACCCACTGCACCACCCACGTCAGGAAAGGCGAAGTGGTGGTGGTGTGCGGCCCGTCCGGATCGGGCAAATCCACGCTGATCAAGACCGTCAATGCGCTGGAGCCATTCCAGAAAGGCGAGATCACCGTCGACGGCATATCCGTCGGCGACAGCAAGACCGACCTGCCCAAGCTGCGCGCAAAAATCGGCATGGTGTTCCAGAATTTCGAGCTGTTCCCGCACATGAAGATCACCGAAAATCTGACCATCGGCCAGATCAAGGTGCTCGGCCGCAGCCCGGACGAAGCCAGAGAGAGAGGACTGAAGATGCTCGACCGCGTGGGCCTGATCGCGCAAAAGGGCAAGTTCCCGGGCCAGCTCTCCGGCGGCCAGCAGCAGCGCGTTGCCATCGCGCGCGCCCTTTCCATGGACCCGATCGCGATGCTGTTCGACGAACCGACCTCGGCGCTCGACCCGGAGATGATCAACGAGGTGCTGGACGTGATGGTAGAACTCGCCCAGGAAGGCATGACCATGATGTGCGTGACGCACGAGATGGGCTTCGCGCGCAAGGTGGCGCACCGCGTCATCTTCATGGATCAGGGAACTATCGTCGAAGACGCCACCAAGGACGATTTCTTCGGCAAGCCGC
Organism: Burkholderiales bacterium; assembly: GCA_017880745.1. Lineage (GTDB taxonomy): Bacteria > Pseudomonadota > Gammaproteobacteria > Burkholderiales > SG8-39 > 2-12-FULL-64-23. Next base: position 2,097 of record JADGRR010000450.1, on the reverse strand, counting down.
GCTCCGAGCGGGCGCAGCAGTTCCTGTCAAAGATATTGCATCACTAGTTGGCAAAACCTGCGCGGACGAAAGGCCGTCCGCGCGGATCGTCGATTGCGCGCGGATGAAAAGCACATCCGCACGCGATCGACGATCTTGTATGAAAACCAACACCGTCCTTGGTTTTAACCGTAACCGCAGTTACTGTACAGATGGTTTTTATCCGTACAGTAACTGCGGTTGGCGCGCGCAGCGCGCAGGTCTTTGGCAATACCTGCACGGACGAAAGATCCGTCCGCACACAAGCGACGATCGCCCAAGAACGCTTTCCAAAATTTGGAACAAGTTCTAAGCGCCTATTTCTTCAGCGCCTGCTCCCTCAACGCATCCAGCGTGGTATTGGGCGTGATCGCCTGCGGATCGATCCGCAATTCGATCAGCGCCGGCTTGCCCGCTGCGGCCGCGCGCTCGAACGCCGCGGCGAACCCGGACGTGTCCTCGACCAGTTCGCCGTGCGCGCCGTAGGCCCGCGCGAGCATCGCGAAGTCGGGATTGGCGAGCGCCGTGCCGTACACGCGCGCCGGATAGTCGCGTTCCTGGTGCATGCGGATGGTGCCGTACATGCCGTTGTTGACCACCACGAAAATCACGTTGGCGCCGTATTGCGCCGCGGTGGCCAGCTCCTGCCCGCACATGAGAAAACAGCCGTCCCCATTCCAGGAAACGACCATGCGCCCCGGATGCACGATCTTGGCCGCGACCGCGGCCGGCACGCCATAGCCCATGGCGCCGCTGGTGGGCGCGAGCTGGGTGCGGAACATCCGGTGCGGGTAGAAACGGTGCAACCAGCCCGAGTAATTCCCCGCGCCGTTGGTCAGGATCGCGTCGGCGGGCAGCCGCCGCTTGAGGAAATCGACGATGTCCCACAACTGCACCTTGCCCGGCATGGTCCTGCGTTGGGTCCATTCGAGATAGTCCGCATGCGCGGACTGCGTCCACTCGCGCCAGGCCTTCGCCTCGACCGGGGGCACGGCGGCGAGCGCGGCGGCGATCTGCGGCATGCCCGAGTTGATCAGCAGATCGCCCTGATATACCCGCCCCAACTCTTCCGCGCCGGCGTGCACGTGGACGAGCTTTTGCGCCGGCCGCGGCACCGACAACAGCGTGTAGCCGCTGGTGGTCATCTCGCCCAGGCGCGCGCCGACGACCAGCAGCAGGTCGGCGTCCTTCACCCGCTGCGCCAGTTTCGGATTGATGCCGATGCCGATGTCGCCGGCGTAATTCGCGTGGCTGTTGTCGAACAAATCCTGGAAGCGGAAAGCGCAACCCGCAGGCAGGCCGTTCGCCTCGATGAACTTGCGCAGGTCGGCGCAGGCCTTGGCATTCCAGCCGCTGCCGCCCAGGATCGCGAGCGGCCGCTGCGCCTCGGCCAGCATCGCGCGCAGCACGGCGATATCGCCGGCACCGGGATGGGCCACGACCTCCTGGTAGGGATCGGTGTCGGCGGCCACGGCGGCCTGGGTGAGCATATCCTCGGGCAGGGCCAAGACCACCGGACCCTTGCGCCCGGACATGGCGCAGTGAAACGCGTGGCTCAGGTACTCGGGCACGCGCGCGGCAGAGTCTATGCTCGCCACCCATTTCGCCATCTGGCCGAACATGCGGCGAAAATCGACTTCCTGAAACGCCTCGCGCTCGACGAAGTCGCTGCCCACCTGGCCGATGAACAGGATCATCGGCGTCGAATCCTGGAACGCGGTATGCACGCCGATCGCAGCGTTGGCCGCGCCCGGACCGCGCGTCACCATGCAGATGCCGGGCTTGCCGGTGAGTTTGCCGTAGGCTTCGGCCATGTTGGCCGCGCCGCCTTCCTGGCGGCAGACGATGAGTTTGATCGCGTCGCGCGCGTCGTAGAGCGCATCGAGCACGGCGAGATAGCTTTCTCCGGGAACGCAGAAGGCGGTATCGACACCATGCACCTTCAGCGCGTCCACCAGCAGTTGGCCGCCGGTGCGGGATTTCAGTTCGTTCTTCATGGTCGGGAAGGAAGCGGAAGTGGAAAGGAGAACGTGTAATTTTACGCTACAATTTGGCCACGGTCCTCGCCCCCCTGGTCCC
>JADGRR010000449.1 GCA_017880745.1 Burkholderiales bacterium | reverse complement strand
CGGGCGTCATCGACCGCGACAACCGCGTCTTCGGCTACCGCAACGTGTACGTCTGCGACGGCTCGATGATCTCCGCCAACCCGGGGGTGAACCCGTCCCTGACCATCACCGCCATCAGCGAGCGCGCCATGAGCCGCGTGCCGCCGCGCGAGGCGCATAGCGGATAAGGCGCGACGGCGCAGGGCTTTTGTACGAGATCGCCGATTGCGCACGGATGCGTTTTTCATCCGTGCGCAATCGACGATCCGCGCGGACGGATTTTCGTCCGCGCAGGTTTTCGCAACACCTGCGCGCTCACGCATGGAACGCCTAAGGCGTGACGATCGGGAATACTCCCTTGGCTTTTTCGAACAGGCTGAAGAACCGCACCAGATCGACCTTGCTGCCGCTCGTCTTCAGTTCGTCGCCGAACAGCAGGTCTTTGACGTTGGCGCTGCCGGTCATCATCTTCAGGAACATGGGCTTGGTCAGCGTCAGCGTCGCGTCGGCATCGCCGGCTGCCGCCGCCTTGCGGTGATGCAGCACGGCGTTTTCCAGCCACAGCACGTAGGATTCGTTGATGTCGGTAAACACGAGATTGACCTTGATCTCCTTGCCTTCGGCGCCGGGGCCGTCCAGGCTCGCCGCCATCGCGTCGAGAAAACGCTCGACCGGCGTCCACGCCAGCATGTCGCGCAGCGCGGTGCGATCCAGCCCTTTTGCAGGCGGCCCGTTGCGCAGCTCAAAGGCCCCGGTCAGATACACGTTGCGCCAGGATCCGGATTCGGCGACATAGCCCAGTTGATCGTAGCTCCGCGCCAGCAGCTCTTTTGCCGCCTTGTGCTCGGGCTGGGCGAACACCGCGTGGTTCAACAGTTCGGCGGTCCAGCGATATTCGCCGCGATCGAACGCGCCTTGCGCCGCGGCCACCACCTTGTCGATGCCGCCCATGAGCTCGACGTAGCGTTTCGCTGCATCGGTGCGCGGCAGCGTATCCAGATTGGCGGGGTTGCCATCGAACCAGCCGACATAGTTCTGGTACACCGCCCGCGCGTTGTGGCGCACCGTGCCGTAATAGCCGCGGATCGAGAACGTGCCCTCCAGCGACTTCGGCAACTTGAGCGTATCGGCGATCTGATCGGGTTTCATGCCGGCGTTGACCATGCGTATGGTCTGATCGTGGATATAGCGGAACACGTCGCGCTGCTTTTTCATGTAGCCGATCACCCGCGCGTTGCCCCAGACCGGCCAGTGATGCGAGGCGAACACGACTTCCGACTCGCCGAAGCGCTGCGTGAAGTCGTCGATGTAGCCCGACCAGCGCAAGGCGTCGCGCACCTTGGCGCCGCGCAGCGTGTACAGGTTGTGCAGGGTATGCGTCAGCACTTCCGCCGCGCACAGCGCTTTCTTCTGCGGCAGATAGAACGCCAGCTCCGCCGGCGCCTCGGAACCCGGCGCGTTGTAGAACACGAACTTCACGCCGTCGAGCGTCATTTCCCGCGTGGTGGTGGACACGATTTCGGTCGGCGGCAGGATACCCACCGCGCCCAGGGCGACGCTTTTTCCGAGCCCGTCGTCGATCACGCCCGTGGCCGACGCCGGCAGCCGGGTGCCGTACATCCAGGCCGCGCGGCGTCCCATCGACGGGCCGAGCAGCACGTTCTCGCTGGTCGCTTCTTCGAGAAAGCCTTCGGGGGCCACGACCGGCACTTTGCGCTGCGCCGCCTCCTCGCCCGAAATGACGCCCAGCGCGCCGCCGAAATGATCGATATGGCTGTGCGTGAAAATCACCGCCGACACCGGCTTCTCGCCCAGATGTTTGCGCGCGAACGCCATGGCGGCGGCCGCGGTTTCGCGCGAAGTCAGGGTGTCGACGACGATCCAGCCCGTGTTGCCGTCGATCAGCGTGATGTTGGCGAGGTCGAAGCCGCGCAATTGGTAGACGCCGTCCATCACCTTGAACAAACCGGCGTAGTTGTTCAGCTTCGCCTGGCGCCACAGGCTGGGGTTGGTGCTTGCGGGCGCATCCCCCTTGACGAAATCGAAGCGCTCGAAGTCCCACAGGGTGGATCCGTCGGCATCGAGAATCTTGCCGCTCGGGCGCGCGATCAGCCCGCGCGCCGCATCCTCGAAGTCCTGGGTCTGGGCAAGATCGAGCGTTTGGCCGAATTGCTGGTTGGACTTGGCGCTGGCCGCTTCGACCTGCGCCGATCCCGACACCGCGGCTGGTTCGGCGGGCTGGTTCCTGCCGCAGCCCGCGAGCAGCAGAAGGGAAAGCAAGGCCGCGGCAAGCACCGCCGCGCTAAGCACCAGGCCGACTGGAAAACCGCGCCGGCCGGTCCTGTTCTTTGCACGATATTTCGCTTTGCTGCGCATGGCATCCTCCCGCCTTCTTATGCACGCCTGCTTCCGCGTGGCGGATACCATGCTAATGCTTCTTCGCCGGCTTTGCTGGCAACGGCATGGCGCCGGCGCGCCTCGCGTTCGCCCGCTCGCGCACGGATTATGGTCCGGATCAGGGCGCGCGGTACAGCTGCACGTCTCTCTCCGCTACCAGGGCATTCCGCTCTTCAGGCAGGTGATCGCAGTCGAAGCTGACGCGCTCGACTCAGTTGGCGGCTGTTGCGCCGGGGTATTGCCGCGACAGCGGGTGAGCGCAGGCGCGTTGTGCCGGTCAGTGCAGCGTGCGCGCGAACGTCCTGCCGCGCACCAGCTCGTAGGCTTCCGGTTGCTCGGCAACCAGATCCGACACGACGCTGACGATCAGGGTGCAAACCTGGTGAGATTCATCGCGGCTGAACGGCGTGCCGAAACTGACCTGGGTGATGAGAAACCTGTTTTCCCCGTCATGCGGGTTCGCATCGCCGTGCAATCCGCTCAGGTCTTCGACCACGAAGCCGCACAGATTGGGGCAAGCCACGAACAGCGCCTTGATTTGCAGCGCCAGATCCGCCGCGGCGATGTCCGCCTGGGGATCTGCTTCAACGGCGAGCAGCGTTTTCATCTGAGTCTCCACCACTGTAATACCTCGATTAACGCGCGGGGCAGATAATGGTTGCAACGACGTTGTTACCGCATATTGCGGCCCGGCACGGCAATCGCCTTCTTCACATCGGCGGCGAAGTGCAGCAGCGTTGCGTCCGGGTCCGCCATTGGCGGGATCATGCGGTGTGCGTTGGGCCTGGAGCGGTAGTGCCCCGCCGTGACATGCAGCGCGTCGGCACCCGCTTCCGCCGCCCAAATGGCGATGGTCTTGCCCTCGTTGTATGTCAGCCCGCCGTCGAAATAGTCCTCGACCGACAGCCGGTAGATCACGCCAAGCGACGGCACCGCGGCCTTCACCGCGCGCAGAATATCGAGACCGAAGCGTGCACGGTTTTCGAGCGAGCCGCCGTATT
>JADGRR010000448.1 GCA_017880745.1 Burkholderiales bacterium | reverse complement strand
GGACCATTCCCGCGTCAAAGGGGATGTGCATTACAATACGCTTGAAATGCACCTCGGCGCGGTCGTGGACGGCCGGTTGGTGCACAGTTCCAGCGTGACCGAAAACAGCAACACGGTTGAGTTGAAGATCGCCTCGCGCAATTGAGCGGGGCGTGGTGGTTAGACTATTTTCAGGAGTAAGGACATGAACGCAGTAGCAGAGATGCCCGCCCCGTTGCTCTTCACCGACAATGCGGCGAACAAGGTGAAGTCGTTGATCGAGGAAGAGGGCAATAGCGAACTCAAGCTGCGCGTATTCGTCAGTGGCGGCGGCTGTTCGGGCTTCCAGTACGGTTTCACCTTCGACGAAGTCAAGAACGACGATGACACCGCGATGGAGAAAAACGGCGTCACGCTGCTGATCGACGCGATGAGCTACCAGTATCTTGTCGGCGCCGAAATCGATTACCAGGAAGGGCTCGAGGGCGCGCAGTTCGTGATCAAGAATCCGAACGCGACCAGCACCTGCGGCTGCGGATCGTCCTTTTCCGCCTAGAGCGCCAGACAAACCAGTAAAGCGGGAGCTTCGGCTCCCGCTTTTTTTGGCATATGCTGGTTACGCCGGGTAAATTGCCCCGAGCACGCGCTCGCCGGCGGCGCCGGTAACTGCCGCCAGGTTTCCCGGCCTGCGATCGAGCGTTTGTTTGGCGAGCCAGGCAAACGCCATTGCCTCGACCCAGTCCGGGTCTATACCCAGCGCCGCCGTGGTGGCGATATGGCAGCGGGGCAAATTTCGACGCAGGCGCTCAAGCACGCAGAGGTTGCGCGCGCCGCCGCCGCAGACATAGAGCTCATCGGCTTGTGGGCAGCACTTCTCTACGGCGTCGGCGATCGAGCGGGCGCTGAGCTCGGCGAGCGTGGCCTCGACATCCTGCGGCGCCGACTGCACCAGCGAGAATTTCGCCAGCCAGGCGGCATTGAACAGGTCTCTGCCGCAGCTCTTGGGCGGGCGCCTTGCGAAATACGGCTCGGCCAGCATCGCCGCCAGCGGCTCGGGCAGCACGGTTCCGCCTTGTGCCCAGGCCCCGGCTTGGTCGTGCTCTTTGCCCAGATGCCGTTGGATCCACAGATCGAGCAGTACGTTGCCCGGACCGGTATCGAAACCCGTGACTTCGCCGTGCGCTGGAAGGTCGGTCAGGTTCGCGATGCCGCCGATATTTACGATGGCGCGATGCGCGGCGTTGGAGCCGAATACGGCGGCGTGAAATGCCGGGACCAGCGGCGCGCCCTGGCCGCCCGCGGCGACGTCGCGGCTGCGAAAATCCGCGACCACGCTGATGCGGGTAAGCTCGGCAAGCAGCGCCGGGTTGCCGATCTGCAAGGTGTAGCCGGCATCGGGGCGGTGGCGAATGGTCTGCCCGTGGCAGCCGCAGGCGCGTATCGCCGCAGGCGACATGCCCGCCTGCCTGAGCAGCGCCAGGACTGCTTCGGCGTACAGGCGTGAGAGCTCATTGCCAGCCCTTGCGGCGCGATCCAGTTCGTTTGGCCCGGGGATCTGCAGTGCGTGCAGCTCCGCCTTGAGCGCCTCTGGAAGGGGCAGGTAGGCGGTGTTGATCAGGGCAGGACGGGGAGGCGCGAGCTCGACGAGCGCCGCGTCCACGCCATCCAGGCTGGTGCCCGACATCAGACCGACGAACAAGTCGCGCGCAGTCACGCGAAGTATGCGCTTGGAGGCCATTTCGGAATTACCGAAATGGCCTCTGATCTAGGGGAGCATGAGGGGATGCATCCCCTCATTTCGAAATCACAACTTACTCGAGCAGTGCCAGGTTGGTATTCTTGAGCAGGTTCAGTTCTGCCGCGAGGGGCGCGGACACGCCACTGAATGCCGCCAATTGCTCCGCGGGGATGGGCAGCGCTGCGGGCAGTGCGACCGTGAGCGGATTGCGCACCTCGTTGTTGACGCGGAATTCGTAATGCAGATGGGGCCCTGTGGCCCAGCCGGTCTGGCCGACGTGCCCGATCACGTCGCCCTGGTGCACCCTCGCGCCTTGGTGCAGGCCGCCGGCAAAACTGCTGAGGTGGGCATAGTAAGTGCTGAAGCCACCTTGGTGCCTGAGCATGATGACGTTGCCGTAGCCGCTCTGCCTGCCGACGAACTCGACCGTACCGTCCGCGGTGGCTTTGACGTGGGTGCCGACGGGAGCGGCGTAATCGACGCCCTTGTGCGCGCGCCACTGCTGCAGGATCGGATGAAAGCGCATGGCGAAGCCGGAGCTGATGCGGGAAAACTCGAGCGGCGAGCGCAGGAAGGCCTTGCGCAGGTTCTTGCCCTCGGGGGTGTAATAGCCCCCCTTGCCTTCGGCGTCCTGAAACCAGACCGTACGGTAGCTTTTGCCTTGGTTGATGAACTCGGCGGCGAGCAAGCGTCCGGACTTGATGGCGCGGCCCTCGTGATAGAACATTTCGTAGATCACGGTGAATTTGTCGCCGCGGCGCAGGTCGCGGTGGAAATCGATGTCGCCGGCAAAGACATCGGCGAGTTGGGTGGCCACGTTGTCCGAGAGGCCGGCCGCATCGGTGGCGGCGAAAAGCGAACTGCGAATTTCGCCGGACTTAATCTGCTGCTGCGGCGAGAGCGAGAGCTGTTGTTCGACCGCATTGAATTCCGCGCCCTGTTTGTCGAAGCCGACCAGCCGACCCTTGTCGGTGATATAGCGCAGCGCGAGCAGGGTGCCGTCTTCGGCGGTGCGCGCCTGCACCGTGGTGCCCGGGTGCAGCAACTGCAGTAAGCGTCCGGCCTTGACCCGGAGCAGGAAAGCGCGCGCCTCCTCGTCGTTCACGCCCAGGCGGGCGAGAAGATCGGAAACAGTGTCGCCGCGCCCGAGACGCTCTTCGCGCCAGAACACCTGATTGACGTCATCAGGCTGGCCGCGACGAGCGACATCCAGAATTTCCACGACCGTTCTCGTAGGGACGAAGGAGAATACGGTGTCCGGCGCGGTGGCGAAGGCGGCAACCATGCCAAGAAAAGGCAGACTGCACAAAGCGACGATCCAGCGAAGGCGGAGTTTTGATTCTCGCTGGCTGCCGAAGTGCGTTAAAATTCGTTTTTCGTGTTTATTCATCCGCTTGGGCTTTTTTGATCCGGCGCAAGTGTAGCACAGCCGCTTTTCGGTGTGCCAGATACGGAGCGCAATGAACGGCAACGCACTTAAGTCCGCCCTGCAGGTCATAAAACGTGGTTGCGGCGAACTGTTGGTGGAGGAAGAGCTGGTTGCGAAGATCGAGGCCGGCCGACCTTTGCGCGTCAAGACCGGCTTTGATCCGACGGCGCCGGACCTGCATCTGGGGCATACCGTGCTCATCAACAAGATGCGCCAGTTCCAGGAACTGGGGCATC
>JADGRR010000447.1 GCA_017880745.1 Burkholderiales bacterium | reverse complement strand
CGATTACCCGCGCATCCGCGGCAATTTTCGCGCCTTCCTCTATCGACAGAAGATCACCGGGGACCACCTCGGCTGCCGGCACACTTGCGCGCGCGCCGTCGCGCACGACCAGCGCCAGCGCCGCGGTCATCTCCCTCAGCGCCGCGACCGCGCGCCCGGCCCGCTCTTCCTGCACGAAGCCGAGGATGGCGTTCGCGACCACGATCGCGAGGATCGCCAGCGCCTCGTAGGGCGCGTGTGCAGCGCCTTCGAACCACCACACGCCGAGCGAAATTGCGCAGGCCGCGAGCAGCAGCAACACGAGCGGACTGTTGAACTGAGCCAGCAGGCGCTGCCAGGCCGGAACGGGCGGAGTGGACGGCAGTTCGTTGCGACCCCAGCGGTCAAGACGCGACCGCGCCTCGGCCGCGGAAAGCCCTCGCGCCGGATCGGTTCCGAGGCGCGCGAGGACCTCGCTCAGCGGCAGCGCATGGGCATTTTCCACGGCGGGTCCTGGTGCCATCGTACTAGCGTATCCAGCCGGACGAGAGGGCCTCTGATGAATATCAAGCCGGCGCGAATTTCTTCGCGATACGGCGCTGGCGCGCGGGAAGAGCGCCGGACAGATCAGCATCTCGCGTCGTCATTGACGGCTCAGCCTGTCGCGAGCTCCTTGACTACGGGCCACTGGCGCCGGCTCACCGGGAGCTTTTCCGCGCAGCCGTCGAGCAGCACCGCCCAGCCCTGCTCGCCGTCCTGCACCTCCGACTTCTCGAAGCCGCGGATGCGCGATTTCGCCACCAGGCAGTTGCGGTGAATGCGCACGAAGCCCTCGGCGAATTCCTGCTCCAGGTGCGTCAGCGATTCCTCCAGCAGGTACTCTTGCTCGGGGGTGCGGATAGTCACGTATTTCAATTCCGCCTTGAGATAGAGGATGTCGGCCACCGGCACCAGCCTGATGCGCCCGCGCTCCGGCACCGACAGATGCCGGCGCGGCGCGCGCTCCAGCCCGCGCAGCGCTTCGCGCCCTGGGGCGCTCTGGCCGCGCGCGCGCTCGAGCGCGGCCTGCAGCCGCTCGCGGCGCACCGGCTTCAACAGGTAGTCGAGTGCGCGCAGTTCGAACGCCTTGATCGCGTACTCGTCGTAAGCGGTGACAAAAATGATGGCGGGCGGCGATTCGAGCGCCAGCGTATGGCGCGCGAACTCGATGCCGCTCATCTGCGGCATGCGGATGTCCACCAGCACCAGGTCTGCGGCCACGGTCGAAAGCAGCTCCAGCGCCTCCTTGCCGTTGGCGGCTTCGCCCACCACCATGGCCGGCACCAGCGGAGCGCAGTCGGCGATCAACTCCTTCAGCCGCGAGCGCGCCGGCGCTTCATCGTCGACCAGCACCACTCTCAACGCTCCGTTCATTCCTGCCTCCGGTAGGGCAGCACCATGCGGATCTCGAACTTGTCGCCCACCACTTCGGTGGCGAGGCTCGCTTCGACGTCGAAATGCAAGGCCAGGCGCTCGCGGATGTTGGCGAGCGCCATGCGGTTGCCGGCGCGGTGGTGGTGGTCCGGGTGATAGGGATTGGCGAGCAGCAACCGCACCTGGTCCCGGTCGCGGGCGATGCGGATCAGCACCGTGCCCGGCTCGAGGCCCGGCTCGATGCCGTGATAGATCGCGTTTTCCACCAGCGGCTGCAGCAGCAGCTGCGGCACCAGCGCGTCGCCCGGCATGGCCTGGACGTCCCATTCCACCTGCAGGCGCTCGCCCAGGCGCAGCTGCTCCAGGTTGAGATACTGGCGGCACAGCGCGAGCTCGTCGGCCAGCGTGGTCAGTCGCCGGTTGTCCTGCATCAGAACGCGAAATAATTCCGCCAGGTCCTCGAGCGCGGTTTCGGCGCGCTTGGGGTCGCTGCGGATGAGCGAGAGCACGGCATTGAGGCTATTGAACAGAAAATGGGGCCGGATGCGCGCCTGCAGCGCCTGCAGCCGCGCATCGGTCAGCGCGGGCGAGAACGCGCGCCTGCGCCAGTAGAAATAGGCGATGAGGAAAGCGCTGAGCAGCGCGCAAAGTATCCAGGCCCGCGCCACCGCGAACGGCGTCAACTCCTCCCCCACGACCGTGCCGAAACTGAGCGCCAGCGCCGTCCACGCCGCCACCAGCAGCATCACGACGGCGATGCCCAAGCCGTAGCGCAGGCGCGCGAGCCATTTCGACAATGCGTACAGCGACACCAGCGACAGCAGCAGCACCGGCTCGAGCACGGCGGCCAGCTGCGCGAACTGCGGCGCGAACTGCATCGCGTCCCGCGCCTGTATCAGCGCGGCGGCGAAGCCGGCGATATTGCCAAGCAGCAGGATGCGCACCGCAACCCCCAGGTTACGGAAATCCGGCAGAGAGTCGGTAGGCGCGTTTTGATCTATACTTCGCACGGATAAGGTATTGAAAGCCAAAGTCAAAAAAACGGCGCACCAGCGCCGCGTTTATTCGATTCTGACCGCATTCAGGGCAATGAGCAAGAATACGCACAAGAAGCCACGTCCTGCCGCTGCTTGGTCGGGCCGCTTTGCCGAGCCGGTGACCGAGCGGGTGCAACGCTATACCGCTTCGGTGTCCTTCGACCCGCGCCTCGCCGAGCACGACATCCGCGGTTCGCTCGCGCACGCGCGCATGCTCGCCGCATGCGCGGTGATCTCCAAGCGCGACCTCGCCGCGATCGAATCCGGCATGCGCACCATTCTCGCGGAAGTGCGCAGCGGCAAATTCAAGTGGTCGCTCGCAAACGAGGACGTGCACCTCAACATCGAGCGCCGACTGACCGCGCTCGCGGGTGACGCCGGCAAGCGCCTGCACACCGCGCGCTCGCGCAACGACCAGGTGGCTACCGACGTGCGCCTGTGGCTGCGCGACGCGATCGACGCGCTAGTCGCGCAACTCGGCGCGCTGCAGAAGAGCATGCTCGATCTGGCCGAGCGCCACGCAGGCACGGTAATGCCCGGCTTCACCCATCTGCAGGTGGCGCAGCCGGTAACCTTCGGCCACCACCTCATGGCCTATTTCGAGATGTTCGCGCGCGACCGGGAGCGGCTCACCGACTGCCGCAAGCGCGTGAACCGGCTGCCGCTCGGCGCAGCCGCGCTTGCCGGAACGTCCTACCCGATCGATCGCGACATGGTGGCGAGAGAACTGGGCTTCGACGGCGTCTGCGCCAACTCGCTCGATGCCGTCTCGGATCGCGACTTCGCCATCGAGTTCTGCGCCTGCGCCGCGCTAGTCATGACCCACATCTCGCGCCTATCGGAGGAACTGGTGCTGTGGATGAGCCCGCGCTACGGCTTCATCCGCCTGCCCGACCGCTTCTGCACCGGATCCTCCATCATGCCGCAGAAGAAGAACCCGGACGTGCCCGAGCTCGCGC
>JADGRR010000446.1 GCA_017880745.1 Burkholderiales bacterium | reverse complement strand
CGGGCAGCGTCTGCAGCGTGAAGCGCGAGCGGCCGGCGCGGATCGCCAGCACCGAGCGGTCGCCGTCGCCTTCCAGCACGATCTGCGCGCCGTCGGGCAGCTTGCGCACGATGTCGTAGAACATGTGCGCCGGCACCGTGGTGGAACCGCCGGTGCCGGTTTCCGCGGCCAGCGTCTCGGTGACCTCGAGGTCGAGGTCGGTGGCCTTCAACGACAGCTGCGCGTTTTCGGCGCGCACCAGCACGTTGCCCAGGATCGGAATGGTGTTGCGGCGCTCGACCACGCGATGGACGTGGCCCAGAGACTTCAGAAGCTGCGCGCGTTCGACGGTAACCTTCATTGCAATACCCGCCCGATCCCTCAAGATGGAAAAGCCGGGCGGCCCAAAGGGCGCGCCGCGGCATTTGAAACCCGAAAAGCCCGATCCAGACTGGATTTGATCAAACCAACGGGGGGACCGCAAGGTGGCGCGGATGGCCCTCAAGCGCAAGCGAAACGGGGGGCGTTCCCCATTTTTTGCGGCCCCTCCCGGCAACCGGGAGGGGTGAGAAAATCCTACTCCTGCAACTGGCGCTTCAGCGATTCGACCTCTTCGGAGAGCGCAGCATCCTTGCTGACCAGGGCCTCGATCTTGCGAACCGCATGCAGCACGGTGGTGTGGTCGCGCCCCCCGAACCGGCGGCCGATCTCGGGCAGCGAGCGCAGCGTCAGCGTCTTGGCCAGATACATCGCGACCTGGCGCGGGCGGACCACATTGGCGGTGCGGCGCGACGACAGCAGGTCGGAGCGGCTCACATTATATTGCCGGGCCACCACCCGCTGGATGTCCTCGATCTTGATGCGCTTGGGTTCCTGCGGACGGATCAGGTCGCGCACCTCGCGCTCGGCCATTTCCAGCGTCACCGGCTGCGCGTTGAGCTTGCTGTGCGCCAGCAGGCGATTGATGGCGCCCTCGAGATCCCTGCCGTTGTGGGTGATGGTGCGGGCGAGATAGTCCAGCACCGGTTCCGGGACGTCGAAGCTCGCATGATGGGCGCGGGCTGCCGCCACGCGCGACTTCAGAATTCCGAGCCGTAGTTCTTCGCCGAGCGAACTCATCTCGACCACGAGGCCGCCGGCCAGACGCGAGCGTACCCGGTCGTCGAGGCTCTCGAGGTCGGAAGGCGGACGATCGGCTGCGATCACCACCTGGCGGCCGGCGTCGATCAGCGCGTTCAGGGTGTGACAGAATTCAGCCTGGGTCGATTTGCCCTGCAGGAATTGCAGGTCGTCGATCACAAGCACGTCGATGCCGCGCAATGCCTCTTTGAACGCCAGCGCCGTCTGTGTTTTCAGCGCCGCGACGAAGCCGTACATGAACTTCTCGGCGGTGAGGTAGAGCACCTTGCGTTCGTTGCCGGAGTTGCCGGCCCATGTCACCGCCTGCAGCAGATGGGTTTTGCCAAGCCCGACGCCGGCGTGGATATAAAGCGGATTGAACATCACGGCATCGCCGCGCCGGCCTTCCGCCACCTGGCGTGCCGCGGCATGCGCCAGCGTGTTGGAGCGACCGATGACAAAGCTTCCGAAGGTCAGGCGCGGGTCGAGCGGCGAACCGCCGAGCGCGTCATGGCTGGCGGATACCGGAGCGGTCGCGCGCAGCTCGGGGGCGGGACGGCCATCCGCCCGCTCGGCGCGGCGCGCATCGACCGGCGCAGGAGCCTCCTTGGCGGGCGCCGCGCATCGCATCGCCGTGCGCACGGTGAGGTCAACCCGGTGTACTTCCGGCATTTCGGCCTGCCAGCAGGTGAGAACGCGCTCGGCATAATGCGCCTGGATCCAGCTCTTGAGGAACCGCGTTGGAACCGAAAGGCGGACGCTCTCCTGCTCGACGCTTTCCAGGTCCATTCGTGCAAACCAGCTGGTGTAGACGTCCTCCCCCACGCTCGAGCGCAGCCGACCCTTCACGCGTGACCAGCGATCCTGTTCCGTATTTGTCATTGCCTGAAAACTTTTCCGAAAGAGTAAGATTGCCTTGCGAAAACGCCGTGCAGGTTTCCTGCCAACGGCGCGACCTCAAGCGGGGCTTCGTCTTCAGCCATAGACCAGCCGTCCGGCGAAACCGCCGTTGGTCAGATCAAGGACTGGAAGAGAAGCTTCTCGAGGTCAGCGCGTACTCGACGGTGTATCCGGAGTTCGCGCGGGTGGCCGTGTGCCGGCGTCTAAGGCGTCCAATACGGCATCATTGGAAAAGGACATTTGATCGAATATCGCGCTGATTCCGTAAAGCATGCAACCTCCCCATCTCACCGTGATTGCGCACGGCAAGTTGTCATCCCACGTCTGTTTCAAATTCAGCCAGCAACGCCCGAACATCAAAATCGTTCAGTCGCAACGCCGCCTCGTTTGCCCACTCGTCTACCCGTCCAGGTGCTCCGCTTCCGGTGCTGCCGTCGGATGGTTTGGTGCGTATCTCTCTTGTTCGAAGCGAACGAGACACGAGTGCCTCGCCTGAGAAATTTCGACACAGAACCACATTCCTCATATCGCTATGAGGTTGAACCCGACAATCGCTTGGAAAGCGTCGCCAACGCGCACACCGCCGCCGATTTGCACGTCCGCCCCGTTTCTTAAACCGCGCTGGTCTGAAGAGCCGTGGGCGCCGCGAACGCCCTTAGAGATACAGCATGCCCCATTTCCCGCAACGGAAATGATTCCGCACCCGCGCCCGCAAAACGACTTCGCGTTTGCGAAATCAGGCAGCGCATTTCGCCGGAAGTGGCAAGGTTTTGAATCTGCGCGAAGATTCGAAAGCGTCGAACGACTGTGACATTTCTGACAATGCCCAAAATAAATTCATAAATCGTTTACGTTTAAATGTGGCGGGGAGGATTTTTCGAACAACTCTTCGCCACTATGCCGATAAGTGACTACGCAAGCGCGTTTTTTTTTGTTCGTCCGAAGAGGGTAACCCCACGCTGCTTTTGGAAGCGGGCGCGCCGTAGCAGTTGCAATTTCAAAAGCAAGGCCGAGCATGACCGGCGTCGATTTCGTGAAGCCCGGTGGCAAGGAGGCTAAACCCGCCTTCCTACATAGCGCCAGTAAAAACACGGGACGCGCAGGGACTTTTTGCGAGTCGCAACTTACCGAGTGCGGTGCCCCCAAAAATAGAAAGCCCGGCAAGGCCGGGCTTTTGACGAATTACATTTTCGTTCAGTTCATTTCGCCAGCTTGGCGATCTGATGGGTGAGCCGCGAAACCTTCCGGCTCGCATTGTTGCGGTGAATGATGTTGCGCTGCGCCGCCTGCATCAGTTCCGGCTCGGCGCGTGCCAACGCCTTCAGCGCGGCATCGCGATCGCCGCTCTTGATCGCTTCTTCGACGGTGCGAACCGCGCCGCGCATCTGGGT
>JADGRR010000445.1 GCA_017880745.1 Burkholderiales bacterium | reverse complement strand
CGCGGCCGATCGCGCGCAGCTCGTCGAGCTCGGCATCGAACCCGGCGGCGATGACGCCGCCGTCGCGCAGCAGCGCCGCAGGCTCGTCGGCTATTCGCCCGAGCAGCGTCGCGATCGCCGCCGGCGGCGCGAGCGCCTCGCCGAGCATGTCGATCAGGACCGAGCCTTCGGTCGGCAGCGCGGCGCGGATCTTGGGCAGGGCGAGCAGCGTCGCGCGCAGCCCGGCGAGCTCGCGCGGCCGCGCCTGGCGCAAGGCGACGCGCGCGCCGATGCGCTCGACGTCCGACAGGTGGCGCAGCGCCTCGCGCAGCGCACCGTGCGCGCCGGCGAGCAGCGTCGCGATCGCGTCGTGGCGGTCGATCGCGACGCGGCGGTCGCGCAGCGGCTGCGTGAGCCACTGGCGCAGCGCCCGGCTGCCCATGCCGGTGACGCAGAGGTCGATCGTCGACAGCAGCGTCGGCGCGTCGCGGCCGCGCAAGGTGCGCGTCAGCTCGAGGTTGCGGTGGGTGACCGGCGGCAGGTCGATCAGCTCGCTGGTGCGCTGCACGGTGAGGCGATGGATGTGGGCGAGGGCGCGGCCCTGCGTGTGCTCGGCGTAGGCGAGCAACGCGCCGGCCGCGGCGTGCGCGGCGATGAGCTCGTCGGCGCCGAAGGCGACGAGCGAAGCGACGCGCAGCTGCTTGCAGAGCATCCGATGACCGAGGGCGCCGTCGAACTGCCAGGGCGGCCGCTTCGTGATCGCAGGTGCGCCGTCGACGCTGCCGACGGGGAGGTCGCGGTCGACGATCACCTCCGCCGGCGCCAGCCGCGCCAGCCAGCCGGCGAGCTCGCCTTCGGCGCACTCGGCGAGGCCGATCTCGCCGTTCGAGAGCGCCGTCCAGGCCAGGCCGAAGCGGTTCGCGGCGCGGCTGACGGCGACGAGCACCGAGTCGCTCTTCTCGGCGAGCAGGTCGCTCTCGGTCAGCGTCCCCGGCGTGACGATGCGGACGACCTTGCGCTCGACCGGCCCCTTGGTCGCGCCGACCTCGCCGACCTGCTCGCAGATCGCGACCGACTCGCCGAGGCGAACCAGCTTGGCAAGGTAGGCGTCGACCGCGTGCACCGGCACGCCGGCCATCGCGATCGGCTCGCCGGCGCTCGCGCCGCGCGCGGTCAGGGTGATGTCGAGGAGCCGATGCGCGCGCTTCGCGTCGTCGAGGAAAAGCTCGTAGAAGTCGCCCATCCGGTAGAAGAGGAGGGTGTCGGGATGCTCGGCCTTGATGCGCAGGTACTGCTGCATCATTGGCGTATGGGTGGAAAAGGAACCGTCGGCAAGCACTTGATCGGACACGACTTTTCTAGTACAACCTATTGAATCTGAAAGACTTTTTGCCAACTCTTTGGTGAAAGTTGCCTTTTCAATGCTTTTGAACGGTTGCTCAACACTTGCCTTATGTGCGTAGGTTTTTGCGTAGGTTTTCAAATTTACAGGTGTTTTGGAAAAAACTCGCCTAAAAACCTACGCAGAACCTACGCTGCTCATAGGGTGGAGAACGGGTTCAGGAAGTTGCTCAAAAATGCGGCAAAGAGATGTCGGATCAAGCTGTTTGAGGCGAATCCAGCGTAGGTTTTGTAGGGTACCGGATGGACATGAGACGCCTCAGTTCGCAGTTTGATGCCCGCGCAGCCAAGCTACTTGGGCCGGGCGAGCACCTTAGCATTGACGGTTGTCCTGGCCTTCGCCTCGAGGCGGGGGCAACCCGGCGGACATGGACCTACCGGTATCGAAGCCCGTCGGATGGCCGCATGCGGCAGATACGGATCGGAATCTGGCCGGCCCTGTCGTTTCCTTCCGCGTCTTCGGAATGGGAGCTTCTGCGGAACGAACGGGCTCTCGGTCGGGATCCAGCGCTCGCCAAACGACGTGATCGTCAAGCCAAGCGCGATGCTGCAACCGGAGAACGAGAAAGGCAGCAACGACAGGTTTACACGGTTCGTCGGCTGTGCAACGACTACCTCAAACACCACGTTGACCGTCTGAGAAAGGCCAAGGGCGCGGCCGAGGTTCGCCGCATGTTCAACACCATGTTGGACGCCATCGCGGAGGTGCCTGCCAAGGAAGTGAGCCGCGCCCAGGCGTTCAACCTGCTTGAGTCGTATCAGGACATTCCGGTCCAGGCCGCCAAGTTGCGCGCCGAGCTGGGTGCTGCCTGGGACTTGGCGTTGGACGCAGGACGGATTCCGGAGTCGGCGCCGAACTGGTGGCGCCAGTTGATGCGCGGGCGCTTGCGATCAACGGGAAAGCGAATCGAGGGCGTGTCGCTGGGAGCCGTTAAGCGTGCGCTGAGTGATGACGAGGCGGGGACACTGATTCGCTGGCTGCCGAACTTTTCGAGGACGGTCAGTGACGTGCTCACCCTGTACCTATGGACCGTGACGCGGGGCGCGGAGATTGTCGCGATGGAGAGCCATGAAATCACCGAAGAAAAGGATGGCTGGTGGTGGACCGTTCCGAAAGCGAAGACCAAGAGTGCTCGCAATCCGAACGCGACGGATCTACGTGTCCCTTTGGTCGGGCGAGCGCTTGAAGTAGTTCGACGTCGAATCGAAAACCATCCCGGGTTCCTCTTTCCGTCTTCGGGCGTGTCTGGGCATTGGGAGCAGAAGGCGGTGCAGACCAGCGTGCACTGGCATCAGCCCTATTCCAGGACGCGCCCTGAGCAGCAGCGCCCGCGACTTACGGTGACACACTGGTCGCCGCATGACTTGCGAAGGACGGGTCGTACGATGTTGGCGAGCCTCGACTGCCCAAACGACGTGGCGGAGGCCCTGCTCGGTCACATGCAGGAGGGCATCAGGGGCGTCTACAACCGATATGCCTACGACAAGCAGCGGAGGTTGTGGCTCAACCGGCTCTCAGCTCACCTCGAGCAACTTGCTCAACGGGCAACTTAGCGGTCTTGCTTCGACCTGCATTGTGAGGAGGCGGCAGATTAGATACCGGCCGCTGTTCGCACCAGGCCTCAACTTCTGATAGCAACCACGCGACACGACGGCCCGACAGCATGCGTGGAGCAGGGAAAGCTTCCTCTCGCACCAGCTTCTCCACCGTAGAAATGGAAAGAGACACGGCGCCCGCGACGCTCGCAATGTCCAGATAGAGTGGGCGAATCGAACTCACGCGGGCTACCTCCACCACACTAAAATTAGCACGCTGGTCGGCTGAAGTGGATGACCAATTTCGACAAAAAATGGTCGCGGCCCACAACCGGCGTTGCCGCTTGCCGCACTCTATTTAGCTGAGGAGCGCCGTGGCGAAGACTTAAGCGCCTCGGGCATGTCGCGCAGCTCATTCATCGTCGTTTCAAACTGAGGCTTGCCGCCGTCATGCGCTGACCGTTCCGGCGCTCG
>JADGRR010000444.1 GCA_017880745.1 Burkholderiales bacterium | reverse complement strand
CCCGGCTCGCAGACTTTCGAGCAGTCGCTGTTCAAGTTGTACAAGGACGGCGTGATCAGCAAGGAGGAAGCGCTGGGCAACGCCGATTCCGCCACCAACCTGCTGTGGCTGATGAACCAGTCGGAGGGAGTGGACGTGGGCGCTGCGCCGGCCGCGGCCGGGCAGAAGACGCCCGAGGCGGCGCCCGACTTGGAGAAGACCGGCTCGTTCAGCGAGTTCAAGGTCCTCGTCGACGAGCAAACGCGCTAGTGCAGGTCCAACTCTACGGCATCGCCAATTGCGACAAAGTCAGGGCCGCGCGAGCCTGGCTGGCGCAGCACGGCATTGCAGCCGGATTCCACGATTTCAAACAGCACGGCGTGACCCAGGCCTTGCTTGCCGGTTGGCTGCAGCAACTGGACTGGGCGGATCTCGTCAATCGCAGGGGCACCACCTGGAAGCAGCTGCCGGAGGCGCGGCGCAACGGCGTCACGTCGGCTGCGGCGGCAAGCGCGCTGATGCTGGATCGGCCCAGCGTCATCAAGCGGCCGGTGATGGACCTGGACGGCAAGCTGCACGTCGGCTTCGATGCCGACACCTATTCAAGGCTATTCGGGAAAGCATGAGCTCGAACGCGCTGGAACTCGGCCCGGTCAACGCCTCCATCCACAAGCTGAACGAGCATATCGAGCTCGATGCACTCGACGCGCTCAAGTCCATCTACCGGCAGGTGCTCGAGCGCCTGCTGTTGCCGGCCTGAACCCGGTCGGCGAGCGGCCGGTGACGCTGCGCGCAGTGTTGCGCGAGGCGGTCGCGCAATTCAAGCACGCCGGTCTCGCGTTCGGTCACGGCACACATAACGCGCGCGACGAAGCCGCCTACCTCATCTTGCACACGCTCCAGTTGCCGCTGGGCGAACTCGACGCCGTGTTAGACCGGCATTTGAGCGCGGGCGAACTGGATGCGGTGCGCGCCATCCTCCACCGGCGCGTGAAGGAGCGCACACCCGCCGCCTATCTCACCCGCGAAGCCTGGCTGGGGGAGTTCAGGTTCTATGTCGATGAGCGTGCCATCGTGCCGCGTTCTTTCATCGCCGAACTGCTGCGCCGCGGCCTCGCGCCCTGGGTCGCCGACGCACGACGCGTGCGCGCCGTGCTCGACCTGTGCACAGGCTCTGGCTGTCTTGCGGTGCTCGCCGCACACGCCTTTCCCAATGCGCATGTAGACGCAGCCGACCTCTCTGCCGACGCGCTGCAAGTAGCGCGTCGCAACATACGAGACTACACATTGGGGAAGCGCATCCGCCTCGTTCAGACCGATATGTTCGATCGCCTGGCTGCGCGCCGTTATGATTTGATCCTGTCCAATCCGCCCTATGTCAACGCCGCGGCCATGCGCGCGCTGCCGCGCGAATACCGGCACGAGCCGCGCCTCGCGCTCGCCGGCGGGCGCGACGGCCTCGCGCTGGTGCGCCGCATGCTGGCGCAGTCCGCCGCCCATCTGAACCCTGAAGGCCTGCTCGTCGTCGAGATCGGGCACAATCGCGCCGCGCTGGAGCAAGCCTATCCGCGCCTGCCCTTCACCTGGCTCGAGACCAGCGCCGGCGAAGACTATGTATTCCTGCTGCACCGGGAGGATCTGCCGTGAAGACACTCAACGCTTTGCTGACACTCGATAGCTTGCCCTCCGATTGGCGCAACGCCGTGCTGGTCGGACGAGCCTGGGTTCCGGGCAGACTCGCAGGCCCATCGCCCGTGGCGCTGCGCCCGAACGGCGACGTGGTCGATCTCGCCGCGGTCGAACCGACCATGAGCCAGCTGCTCGCGCGGACCGACCGTGTCGAGCTCGCGCGGGCCGCGCCGGGCAAGGTCATCGGCACGGTCGAGGCACTGCTCGCGAACAGCGGCGACGGCAGGAACGCGGACCGGCCTTCGTTGCTCGCGCCCAACGACCTGCAGGCAATCAAGGCAAGCGGCGTTACTTTTGTACAAAGCCTGCTGGAAAGGGTGATCGAGGAGCAGGCGCGCGGCGATACCGGCAAAGCCGAGGCGATTCGCGCGCAGGTGATGCGCATCATCGGCGACAATCTCGCCTCGGTGAAGCCGGGCTCGCGCGAGGCCGATGAGATCAAGCGCGTGCTGGTCGCGCAAGGTGCGTGGTCGCAGTACCTCGAAGTGGGGATCGGCCCGGACGCGGAAATCTTCACCAAGGCGCAGGTCATGTCCGCAGTCGGACTGGGCGCGGAAGTCGGCCTGCATCCGAAATCCTCCTGGAACAACCCGGAACCGGAGATCGTGCTCGCCGTCACCGCCGCGGGCGAGACCGTCGGCGCCACCCTAGGCAACGACGTGAACCTGCGCGACTTCGAAGGCCGCAGCGCGCTGCTGCTCGGGAAGTCCAAGGACAACAACGCATCCTGCGCGATCGGACCGTTCATCCGCCTGTTCGACGCGAGCTTCGGCATCGACGACGTGCGCCAAGCCGAACTCGCGCTGGAAATCGCAGGCACCGACGGCTTCGTGCTCGAGGGGGCGAGCCCGATGAGCAAGATCAGCCGCGATCCGCTGGATATCGTCACCCACGCCTGGGGGCCGTTTCACCAGTATCCGGACGGCTTCATGCTGTTCCTCGGCACGATGTTCGCGCCGGTCAAGGATCGCGGTGCGCCCGGCATGGGGTTCACGCACGAGGTCGGCGACTTGGTGAGCATTTCAACAGCGAAACTTGGGCGCCTCGCGAACCGCGTCACCACCTCCGATAAAGCAGAGCCCTGGACCTTCGGCATCAGCGCGCTGATGCGCAATCTTGCCGCGCGCGGCCTGCTGCGATAGATGGTGCAAGGACGATACAATCCGCCAAATCTAGGCTGTACTTCGGGGCCGGATTTATTCGGCTATCTCCGGACCTACAGCTTGGAAAAATCCAAGGTTGCGAAGTAATCGTCTATAGTTTCCGCGCGCCGAATCTGCATGACCGAGCCGTCTTCCCGCAACAGCAGCTCGGCGGAACGCAGCTTGCCGTTGTATTGAAAGCCCATCGCGGAGCCGTGGGCGCCGGCGTCATGGATGACGAGCAAATCGCCGGCGTTAATCTCGGGGAGTTGCCTGTCGATCGCGAACTTGTCGTTGTTCTCGCACAGCGAACCAACCACGTCGTAAGTGTGGTTCTGCGGTGCGGTCTCTTTTCCGAGAACCGTGATGTGGTGGTACGCACCGTACATGCCAGGCCGCATCAGGTTGGACATGCAGGCATCAACGCCGATGTATTGTTTGTAAGTGCTCTTGTGATGAATCGCCTCGGTGACGAGGTAGCCATACGGTCCAGTGATACAGCGGCCGTTCTCCATAAAGATATTCAGCGGATGCAAATCGGCCGGCACAACGATCTCCTGATACGCCTGCTGGATCCTGCGGCCG
>JADGRR010000045.1 GCA_017880745.1 Burkholderiales bacterium | reverse complement strand
TCGATCAGATCGAGGATGTTGTCCATTTCGGAGATCAGCTGGTGGATATCCTCGCGGTCGATCGGCGTGATGAACGTCTTGTGCAGCAGCTCGATCGTGCCGCGGGTGATTTTGTCGCCGCGCTTTTCTATCGACTCGACTTTGTGGGCGCGGCGTTCGAGGTCGTCGCCGCTCGCCATCAGGGCGGCCAGCTCGCGGCTGCCTTCGACGATCAGCTCGGCGTGCTCGTTGAACATCTCGAAGAACTTGCCTTGACGCGGCATGAAGCGACTGAACATCGCGACCTCGGCTGGAAATGGAGTTATTGGTTGCTAGGGGGATGGGCGGTTTATGCAATACCCGCCTTTTCGGGACGAAATTGTAACAATAGCCGCGGGTGCTGTCCGAAAAGAAAGCAGTCCGACCGCCCGCAACTGACTTAGCGCAACGGCGATGGGCGGAATCTGTTTCCGGACCGGCTGGCAAAAGCCATTAGGAATTGACGGGTTGCACGAACGGCGTGAACATGCGCACAGACTTATCCACAGCATCTGTGGATAATTCCCCACGCGCGTCGTCCAGGCGTAACTGGCGGCGCCGTCGCATGTGCCGCGCGCTCGCCGCACGCGGCTTACTCCCGGGCGAGTTCGCCCAATAGCATCATTTGTGCGGAGCGCGGCAGGGTGCCGCGTGGATTCTTGCGCGCGTAATGACCGTCGGCAGTCATGTCCCAGGCCTGGCGGTTGTCCTTGAGGTAGGGCTTGAGCCCCTCCTTGATGACGCGCTGCTTGAGTTTCTTGTCGAGCACCGGAAAGCACAGCTCGACGCGGCGAAAAAAGTTGCGGTCCATCCAGTCGGCGCTGGAGAGGTAGACGCTCTCGGCGCCATCGTTGTGAAAATAAAAGATGCGCGTATGTTCGAGAAACCGGCCGACGATCGAGCGCACCCGGATGTGCTCCGACAGGCCGGGAACGCCCGGGCGCAGCGCGCATACGCCGCGCACGATCAGGTCGACGCGCACCCCGGCCTGCGAGGCCGCGTACAACGCCTCGATGACCGTCGGCTCGAGCAGGGCGTTCATCTTGGCGATGACGCGTCCCGGCTTGCCGGCCTTGGCGAGACGGGCCTCGTTCTTGATCGCGGCGATGATTTTCGCGTGCAGGGTGAAGGGTGCCAGCCACAGGTGATGCAGCGTTCCCGACTTGCCGAGGCCGGTGAGTTGCTTGAACACTTCGTTGACGTCGGCGCAGACGTCCTGGTTGCAGGTAAACAGGCCAAAATCGGTGTACAGACGCGCGGTGCGCGGATGGTAATTGCCGGTGCCCAAGTGCACATAGCGTCTCAGCTTGCCGTCTTCGCGGCGCACCACCAGCGCCATCTTGGCATGGGTCTTGTGAGCGACGACGCCGTAGACGACGTGCGCGCCGACTTCCTCCAACCGCTCTGCCCAGTTGATGTTGGCTTCCTCCTCGAAGCGCGCCATCAGTTCGACCACCACCGTCACTTCCTTGCCGCTGGTGGCCGCCTCGATCAGGGCTTCCATGATGGCGGAGTCGGTGCCGATGCGATAGACCGTCTGCTTGATCGCGACCACCTGCGGGTCCTTGGCCGCCTGCTGGATGAAATTGACCACGGGTGTGAACGACTGGAACGGGTGGTGCAGCAGCACGTCGCCCTTGCGCACTGCGGCGAAAATGTCGGCCCGCTTCTCCAATGCCGCGGGGCGGCCGGGGCGAAACGCCGGGAACTGCAGATCGGGCCGGCTGACGAGCTCGGGGATCTGCATCAAGCGCACCAGATTGACCGGCCCGTTGACCCGGTACAGGTCCTCGTGGCCGAGTTCGGTCTGCTGCAGCAGAAACTCGGCCATGGCCTGGGGACAGTTGTCGGCGACCTCGAGGCGCACCGCGGCGCCCAGATTGCGCTGCGGCAGCTCGCCCTGCAGTGCGGTGCGCAGGTTTTTCACTTCCTCTTCGTCCACGAACAGATCGCTGTTGCGGGTTACGCGAAACTGGTAACAGCCGCGCACGCTCATGCCCGCGAACAACTCGGACGCATGTTCGTGCAGGACGGAGGAGAGAAAGACGAAGCTCTGTTCCTTGCCGTGCCGCAGCTGGGGCGGCAGCTTGATCATCCGCGGCAGAATGCGCGGCGCCTGCACAATGGCGGCGCGCGAGGCGCGGCCGAAAGCATCGCGCCCCTCCAGTTCCACGGCGAAATTCAGACTCTTGTTGAACACGCGCGGGAAAGGGTGCGCCGGATCCAGCCCGATGGGGGTGAGCACGGGCATCATTTCATTAAAGAAGTAATCGCGTATCCACCCGCGCTGCCCTTCGTTGAGATCGTTGCGGCGCAGGAAACGCACGCCGGCCTTGTCGAGTTCGGGCAGGATTTTTTCGTTGAGCAGCCGGTATTGGCGCTCCACCAGCTCGTGCGCGATACGGTTGACCGCGGCAAAGACTTCGAGCGGACTCATGCCGTCGGGTCCCGTGCCGGACAGGTTGACGCGGATAGTCTCCTTCAGTTCGGCGACGCGGATCTCGAAGAATTCGTCCAGATTGCTGCTGACAATGCACAGGAACTTCAGGCGTTCGAGCAGCGGCGTGTCCGGGTCCTCGGCCTGGGCCAGCACGCGGCGGTTGAATTCCAGGATGCCGATTTCCCGGTTGAGGAGCAGGGTTGGCTTCGGAGGCATTGAATTTATGTCTTCAAAAACATAGCGTAGTAGCACAATGTAGCAGAAATATTATGGTCCGCCGAAATTTGTGAAAACGGCAATATGACTGTCACATTGGCTTGCTAGCATCGTCACCCTGACAGGACTATCGGATCGGATAGCCAGCCCATGCAGCACAATCACACCTCGACGCAGTTCGATGCCCAGTTGGAGCAGGTTCGCTCCAACGTCCTGCACATGGGCGGCGCGGTCGAGGACCAGTTATCGCTCGCGGTGCAGGCGCTGCAAAGCGGCGAAATGTTCCTGATCGATCAGGTGCTCGATGTGGAGCACCAGGTCAACGCGCTGGAAATGAAGATCGACGGGCTGTGCACCAATATCATCGCGCGCCGGACTCCCACGGCGATCGATCTGCGCGTGCTGACCATGGCGGTAAAGTCGAGCACCGACCTGGAGCGGATCGGCGACGAGGCGAAAAAAATTGCCCTGATGGGGCGCGAATTCTTCAAGAGCGGGCGAAGCCACATGCCGCGCTATGCTGAGATCCGGTGCATGTCCGCAATGGTTATCGATATGCTGCGTCAGGCGCTCGACGGACTTGCCCGCCTCGATTCGGATGCGGCACCGGCAATCGCACGCCGCGATGTGGAGGTGGATGATACCTTCCGCGCGATACTGCGCGAGTCGCTTACATACATGATGGAGGATCCGCGCACCATATCCGCGACCCTGGACATGGTTTTCATCGCCAAGGCGCTCGAACGCGTGGGCGATCACGCCAAGAACATTTCCGAGTACGTGGTCTACATGATCAAGGGCAAGGACGTGCGCCACCTCAGCGCGGACGAAATCGAACAGGCGGTCAAGTCATAAGGCGGACCAAGTATTATCCTCGGCACCGGGATCGCGCACCGGGTCGTACGCGTGTGTGCGCGGGGTCCGTTTCGGCTCCGCGGTTCGCGTATTCTCGTTGCGTGTCCGGATTCCAAGTGCTAAGGTAATCCGGCCATGCAATACGAGACACTTGCCGCGGTCGACCTGGGCTCCAACAGCTTTCATCTGCAGATCGGCCGTGTCGTCGACGATCAGATCTATCTGCTTGACGGCTTGCGCGAACAGGTGCGCCTTGGGGCGGGGCTGACCCGGGACAAGCGCATCGACCGCGCCACCCAGGTGCGTGCGCTGGAAGCGCTGCGGCGCTTCTCCGACCGCTTGCGCGGCTTTCCGGCCGAGGCGGTGCGTGTCGTCGGCACCAATGCGTTGCGCGTGGCCAAGAACTCGCGCCAGTTCCTGGCCGAGGCCAAGGAAGCGCTGGGTTTTCCGATCGAGATCATCGCCGGGCGCGAGGAAGCGCGGCTGATCTATCTCGGCGTCGCGCACAGCTTGCCGCTTAGCCGGGACAAGCGCCTGGTGATGGACATCGGCGGCGGCTCGACCGAATTCATCATCGGCGCCGGCGTGCAGCCGGAGTTGATGGACAGCCTGTACATGGGCTGCGTCAGCTACAGCCTGAAATACTTTGCTGAGGGCAAGGTCGAGAAGTCCACGTTCAAGCAAGCCGAGCTTGCGGCGAGGAGCGAGCTCCAGACCATAGTCAAGCAGTACACCAGGCACGGCTGGGTCGAGACGGTGGGCTCGTCCGGCACGGCGCGCTCGATTGCCTCCATCCTGGAAGCCAACGGCTGGAGCGAGCACGGCATTTCTGCCGCCGGCCTGGACAAGCTGAGGAGCGCGTTCCTCAAAGCGGGTGACCTCGAGCGCCTGCTGCTGCCGGGGATGCGCGAGGACCGCGCCGCCATCCTCCCGGGCGGCCTGGCCATCATGTGCGCCGCGTTTGCGGAGCTTGGCATCGGACACATGAGCGTGTCGGACGCCGCGCTGCGCCAGGGTGTGCTCTACGACCTGCTCGGCCGGGTGCAAAAGCACGACATGCGCGAGGTCACGGTGCGCCAGTTCATGCGCCGCTACCACGTCGATACTGCGCAAGCGCAGCGCGTGGCCGCGCTCGCCGCCAGACTGCATCGGCATATGAGCGACACCGAAGGCGATCCGCATGCAGGGCAAACGCTTGCCTGGGCCGCGGCCTTGCACGAGATCGGCATTTCCATCGCCCACAACGGCTATCACAAGCATTCTGCCTATGTCATTGGCAATGCAGACATGCCGGGCTTCTCGCGCATGGAGCAGGCGCAGCTGGCGCGGCTGCTGCTCGCCCACCGCGGCAAACTCGCCAAGCTGCCGGACCTCAGCCCCGTCCCCACCGACTGGACGCTGGTGTTCTGCCTGCGCCTGGCAAGCCTGTTTTGCCGCAGCCGCACCGATCTGGAGTTGCCGCAGCTCGCCTGCGAAATGACCGAGAGCGGTTTTCGCCTGTTGTTGCCGGAGGCGCTGCTGGAGAATCGCCCCTTGAGCGCAGCGGCGCTTGCCGATGAAGCGGATGAATGGAAATCGATCGGGCTGCGCCTGGACGTGAAGCCGCTGCGCGATGCCGCCGCCAAGGCCGCCTGAAAAGAACCGCGAAGACCCAGCGCGGGCTTAGAGCAGGTCCGGGCCGACGACCGCGCGCAAAATGGTCTGGGTGTCGCCTTCGCGCGCGCGACCGGAAAACCACCATAGCGCGCCTTTCTTGATGGTCCAGTCGGCCGGCTCTCCCGTTAGCAGCCAGGCGGCGAGCCGCCCGAGCGTAGGCTGGTGGCCGACGACGATGACCGTGCCAGCGCGCTTGGGCCAGTTGCTCGCGGCGATTATGTCCGGGATGTCGGCTTGCACGCCGATGCGTCGCTCCGTGGTGTAGGGCAGATCCAGCGCGGCGGCGGTTTGCTGCGCGCGCTTGGCCGGGCTGGCGAGGATGAGGCAGTCGCCCGGCAGCCGCGGACTGAGCCAGGCAGCCACCTGCTTTGCCTGCTTCAGCCCTTTCTTGGTGAGGGCGCGCCCGGCGTCGGGAATCCCTTCCTCGGCGTCCGCATGGCGCCACAGCAGCAGCTCCATGGTTTGCTCGGCTTTGGTCTCGGTCATGCTGGTCAGCCTCCGCGATAATCTACCTGCATTTCGATTCGATTGCTTCCCGGCGCCGGCGCGCTCATGCGCGCGATGCCAACAGGCCCTAGGCCGGCCAGCCGAGGAGGGTGAGCGCCCCCGTGAGCATGAACAGCCCCGCCGCGGCGTAGCGAATCGCCCGCATCGGCAGGCGCGTGGCGAGTTTCCCGCCGATCATCACCGCCGGCACGTTCGCGAGCATCATGCCCATGGTCGTTCCCAACACCACGGCCGCGAGACTGTCGAAACGCGCGGCCAGCGCCACGGTCGCGAGTTGCGTCTTGTCGCCCATCTCGGCGAGGAAGAAAGCGATCAGCGCGGTGACAAAAGCGCCGGCACGGTGGATTTTGGGATCGTCGCCGAGCGCATCCGGATGCAGCGCCCAAAGGCCGAAGCCGACGAACAGGAGCCCGGTCACCCAGCGCATCACTCCCGGTCCCGCCAGGTGCGCGAGCCAGGCGCCGACCGAACCGGCCAGCGCATGATTCGCAATCGTCGCCACCAGGATGCCGGCGATGATGGCCCAGGGTTGGCGCAGCCGTGCGGCAAGAACGAAGGAAAGGAGCTGGGTCTTGTCTCCGATCTCTGCGACTGCAACCAGCACGGCGGAGGTGAGGAAGGCTTCCAAGCAAAATCCGGAACAGGCGGGGCGCAATGCGGTTCAACATGAAACGGGTCAGCAGCGGTTCGTGTCCGTACCGCCTTTCGTTTCACAACTTACGTCTTATGCGGGCAATCGGTCTTGGTGCAATCGACGTACAGATGCAGCGAGTGCTCGGTGATGACGAAGCCGCGCTCCTTGGCGATCTTGTTCTGGCGTTTTTCGATCTCGGCGTCGTAGAACTCCTCGACCCGCCCGCACTGCATGCACACGAGATGATCGTGATGGGTGCCTGCGTTGAGTTCGAATACGGCGCGGCCGGATTCGAAATGATGCCGTTGCAGCAAGCCGGCATGCTCGAACTGGGTCAGCACGCGATAGACCGTGGCCAGGCCGGTATCGAGCCCGTCGGCGACCAAGAGCTTGTATACGTCCTCGGCGGACAGGTGCCGCACCTTGCTCTTTTCGAACAGGTTGAGAATCTTGAGGCGCGGCGCGGTGGCCTTGAGGCCGATGGTCTTGAGATCTTGAGGCTTGCTCATGCGCTGATCGATGAGGGCTGTGAACTGGGTTATGATATAACGTTTTATCGTATTTGAGAACGAATTCCAACCATGTTTTTACGCGCACTGGCGGTCATAGCCGCACTATTCCTCGTTTCCTGCGGCTCGGCGCGGCTACCCATGCCGGACGTCAGGCCCTATCGCATCGAAATCCAGCAGGGCAATTTCGTTTCCCAGGAGATGGTGTCTCAGCTGAAACTCGGCATGAGCAAGGATCAGGTGCGCTTTGTCCTGGGCACGCCGCTGATCACCGACAGCTTTCACGCCGACCGCTGGGATTACGTGTTCCGGCGCCGGAGGGCAAATTCCAGCGAATTGGAACAGCGCAAGATTGCGGTGTTCTTCGAGGACGGCAAGCTGAAACGCATCGACGGCGACGTGGCGCCCGCAGCCGGTACGGACGCGGCTGGGGTCAAGACGCCTGAGGCGAAGTCGGAAGCGCAACTGGCGCCGGCACGCGTGGAAACGGCGTCAGACGCAATCAAACCCGCACCGGCCGCGGTCCCGGAAAAACCTGCCGCTGCGCCGGTTCCGCCCGCAGATAAGCAGCCGCAGGAAAAAGGCTGGTGGGAGCGGCTCAAGGACAAGTTTTGACGGGGGCGGCATGAAAATCGCAATCGCCGGCAGTTCCGGGCGCATGGGCCGCACCCTGATCGAGGCGGTGTTGTCGGGCAAGGACCTGAAGCTGTCCGCGGCGCTGGAAATCGCGGGTAATCCTCATCTCGGCAAGGACGCGGGCGAGTCGTCGGGTAGCGCCTGCGGCGTCGCCATCAGCGCGGACTATGCGGCCGGTATCGCCGCCTCCGACTGCCTGATCGACTTCACCCGGCCCGAGGGCAGCCTGCTGCACCTCGATGCCTGCGTAAAGTCGGGCACGAAAATGGTGATCGGCACGACGGGTTTCAGCGCCGAAGGCAAGCAGCGTATCGCTACTGCGGCGAAGCAGATTGCGATCGTGTTCGCGCCCAACATGGCCGTCGGCGTCAATGCCACATTCAAATTGGCCGAGGTCGCGGCGAAAATCCTGGGCGACGCCTACGATGTCGAGATCATCGAAGCGCACCACCGGCACAAGGTCGACGCACCCTCGGGCACGGCGCTCAAACTGGGCGAGGTGGTTGCCGCAGCGCTGGGCCGCGACCTGAAAAGCTGCGCCGTGTACGGGCGCGAGGGCGACACCGGAGAGCGCGACCCAAGGAGCATCGGCTTTCACGCGATCCGCGGCGGCGACATCGTGGGCGAGCACACGGTGATATTTGCCGGCAGCGGCGAGCGCGTCGAGGTGACGGTGCGCTCGCAAAGCCGCATGACCTACGCCTCGGGCGCACTGCGCGCGGCGCGTTTTCTGCGCGGCAAAGCGTCGGGTCTGTACGACATGCAGGACGTGCTTGGGCTGAAGTGAGCGGCGGAAGTTGGGAGCCGGAGCTTGGCGGGATTGGTTGGCTCGTCCGCGCGCGCCCATCCCGCCGGGAGGTTTGGCGCGAGATCCGGTTCCGGGTTATAATCACAAAGTTTGACGGGACGGGACAGATGCTGTTCCTGTCCCGTTTCTGTATATAAATCCTGGAGTTAGCCGTGTTCTCGCTGTCCCCGCCCGCTATCCTTGCGCTCGCCGACGGGACGGTATTTCACGGCTCTGGCATCGGCGCCGCCGGCAGCGCGGTGGGCGAAGTGGTATTCAACACGTCCATGACCGGCTACCAGGAAATCCTCACCGACCCCTCCTATTGCCGCCAGATCGTCACGCTGACCTATCCGCATATCGGCAACACCGGCATCAACTGGGAAGACCAGGAATCGGCGCAGGTGCATGCGGCGGGCCTGGTAATCCGCGACCTGCCGCTGCGCGTATCGAACTGGCGCAGCCAGCAAAGCCTGTCCGATTATCTCAGATCCGGCAAGGTCGTCGCCATCGCCGGCATCGACACGCGCAAGCTCACGCGTATCCTGCGCACCGATGGCGCTCAAGCGGGATGCCTCGTTGCTGCGGCACCGGGCGAGACGCTGGGCGAGGCGGACGTGGCACGCGCCCTCGCCAAAGCGCGCGAATTTCCCGGCCTCGCCGGGATGGACCTGGCCAAGGTGGTGTCGGTGCGTCAACCCTACGAGTGGAACGAAGGCGCATGGGACCTGGACACGGGTCATCGCAAGATCGACAGCCATCGTTTTCATGTTGCCGCGTATGACTACGGCCTGAAGCGAAATTCCCTGCGCCTTCTGTCCGAGCGTGGTTGCAAAGTGACCGTGTTCCCGGCGCAGACGCCGGCAAAGGTGCTACTCGCGGCCAAGCCTGACGGCGTGTTCCTCTCCAACGGCCCGGGTGATCCCGAGCCCTGCGACTACGCCATCGAGGCGATACGCGAAATCGTCGCGACCGGCACGCCGACATACGGCATCTGCCTGGGGCATCAGTTGCTCGGCCTCGCTTCGGGCGCGAAGACCATGAAAATGAAATTCGGCCACCACGGCGCCAATCACCCGGTGAAGGACCTCGACACGGGCAAGGTGGTGATCACCAGCCAGAACCACGGTTTTGCCGTCGATCCAGCGACGTTGCCGGCCAACCTGCGGCCGACCCACGTATCGCTGTTCGATGGCAGCCTGCAGGGCATGGCGCGCACCGACCGGCCCGCGTTCTGCTTCCAGGGCCATCCAGAGGCGAGCCCTGGTCCGCACGACATCGGTTACCTGTTCGACCGCTTCGCGAAGTTGATGGAAGACAGAAAAGCATGAACCGCCAAGGACGCAAAGGTATTGCTTCGTTCCGCTTTTCGTCGGCGTTGCTCGCGTCCTTGGCGGTCGCTCTCTGATGCCAAAACGCACCGACATTCGCAGCATCCTGATCATCGGCGCCGGCCCGATCATCATCGGCCAGGCCTGCGAGTTCGACTATTCCGGCGCGCAAGCCTGCAAGGCGCTGCGCGAAGAGGGCTACAAGGTCATTCTGGTCAACTCCAATCCGGCGACCATCATGACCGATCCGGAGATGGCCGACGTCACCTATATCGAGCCGGTCCAATGGCAGATGGTCGAGTCCATCATCGCCAGGGAGCGGCCGGACGCGTTGCTCCCGACCATGGGTGGACAGACGGGGCTGAACTGCGCGCTCGACCTGGCCCGGCACGGCGTGCTGGAAAAATACGGTGTGGAAATGATCGGCGCCTCGCGCGAGGCCATCGACAAGGCCGAGGACCGCGAGAAATTCAAGCAGGCGATGAAATCCATCGGACTGGACTGCCCGCGCTCCATGCTCGCGCACAGCCTGGAGGAGGCGCTGCAGGTGCAGTCGGCGATCGGCTACCCGGTGGTGATCCGGCCCTCGTTCACCCTGGGTGGCTCCGGCGGCGGAATAGCGTACAACCGCGAGGAGTTCGTCGCGATCTGCGAGCGCGGCCTGGATGCCTCGCCGACCAAGGAGTTGCTGATCGAGGAGTCGGTGATCGGCTGGAAAGAGTTCGAGATGGAGGTGGTGCGCGACAAGGCCGACAACTGCATCATCATCTGCTCCATCGAGAACCTGGACCCCATGGGCGTGCACACCGGCGACTCGATTACCGTGGCGCCGGCGCAAACGCTTACCGACAAGGAATACCAGATCATGCGCAATGCCTCGATCGCGGTGTTGCGCGAGATCGGGGTGGAGACCGGCGGCTCCAACGTGCAGTTCGCGATTAATCCGGCCGACGGCAAGATGGTGGTTATCGAGATGAACCCGCGCGTGTCGCGCTCCTCGGCGCTCGCCTCCAAGGCGACCGGCTTCCCCATCGCCAAGGTGGCGGCCAAGCTTGCCGTGGGCTACACCCTGGACGAACTTGCGAACGAGATCACCGGCGGCGCGACGCCGGCCTCGTTCGAGCCGAGTATCGATTACGTCGTCACCAAGATCCCGCGCTTCGCGTTCGAGAAGTTCCCCCAGGCGGACAGCCGTCTCACGACGCAGATGAAATCGGTGGGCGAGGTGATGGCCATAGGACGCACCTTCCAGGAGTCGTTGCAGAAGGCATTGCGCGGTTTGGAGACCGGAGCCGACGGTCTGGACGAGAAGACCACCGATGCGCAGGTGCTAGAGACCGAGCTCGGCGACCCCGGCCCGGAGCGCATCTGGTACGTGGCCGATGCCTTCCGCTGCGGCCTTTCGTTCGAGCAGATCCAGGGCGATACGCACATCGATCCATGGTTCCTCGCGCAGATCGAGGACCTGGTGAGGCAGGAAGGGGAATTGAAAGGGAAACATCTGGAAGAGCTCGACGCCCCGGCGCTGCTTACCCTCAAGCGCAACGGTTTTTCCGACCGGCGGCTCGCCACCCTGCTTGCCACGACCGAGCGCCAGGTGCGCGAGCGCCGCCATGCGCTGCGCGTGCGGCCGGTGTACAAGCGCGTGGATACCTGCGCCGCGGAATTCGCCACCAATACCGCCTACATGTACTCCACCTACGAGGAAGAGTGCGAAGCGAACCCGACTGGGCGCAAGAAGATCATGGTGCTGGGGGGCGGCCCCAACCGCATCGGCCAGGGGATCGAGTTCGACTACTGCTGCGTTCACGCCGCGCTCGCGCTGCGGGAGGACGGCTACGAGACCATCATGGTCAACTGCAACCCGGAGACCGTTTCGACCGATTACGACACTTCCGACCGCCTCTACTTCGAGCCGCTCACGCTGGAAGACGTGCTCGAGATCGTGGACAAGGAGAAACCCTACGGCGTGGTGGTGCAGTACGGCGGGCAGACGCCGCTGAAGCTCGCGCGCGACCTGGAGGCGAACGGCGTGCCCATTATCGGCACCAGCCCGGACATGATCGACGTGGCCGAGGACCGCGAACGCTTCCAGAAACTGCTGCACCATCTGGGCCTGAAGCAACCGCCCAACCGGACCGCGCGCAACGAGGCCGACGCACTGCGCCTCGCGCAGGAAATCGGCTATCCGCTGGTGGTGCGGCCTAGTTACGTGCTCGGCGGCCGCGCCATGGAAATCGTGCACGAGCAGCGCGACCTCGAGCGCTACATGCGCGAGGCGGTGAAGGTCTCCAACGACTCGCCGGTG
>JADGRR010000443.1 GCA_017880745.1 Burkholderiales bacterium | reverse complement strand
GTCTATCCGCGCGGATGGTGCTTCTGGTGCAGCAGCTTCAGGCGCTCGCGCGCGACATGCGTATAGATCTGCGTGGTCGAGATATCGGCGTGGCCGAGCAGCATCTGCACCACACGCAGGTCGGCGCCGTGGTTCAACAGGTGGGTGGCAAAGGCATGGCGCAGCGTGTGCGGCGACATGGGCTTGCCCGGTACCGCCGCGCGCGCATGCTTTTTGATCAGATACCAGAACGCCTGGCGCGTCATCGCCGCGCCGCGCGCGGTGACGAACGCCGCGTCCGACTGCGCGCGCGCGAGCAGCCGCGGCCGCCCGTCTTTCAGGTAGCGCGTGAGCCAGTCCGATGCTTCCTCGCCCATCGGCACCATGCGCTCCTTGTCGCCCTTGCCGAACACGCGCACCACGCCCATGTCCTGGTTGATCTCGATCAGCTTCAGCGCCACCAGCTCCGACACGCGCAGCCCGGTGGCGTAGAGCATCTCCAGCATGGCGCGGTCGCGCAGACCAAGCGCAGACTCCACGTTCGGCGCCGCGAGCAGCGCCTCCACGTCGGCCTCCGTCAGCGACTTCGGAAAACGCTGCGGTTTTTTCGGCGTGTCCAGCTTCAACGTAGGATCGGCGGCGACCCTGTTCTCGCGCAACGCGAACCGAAAAAAGCGCTTGAGGCTCGAATGCAGCCGGGACTGCGAGCTCGCGCGCAGCCTGGCCTGGGTGTAGCGGAAGGCGAAATACGCCGACAGGTCTTCCTCGCGCGTATCGAGCAGCGCGCGCGAGCGCTCGCGCGCCAGCCAGTCGCCGAACAGGGTGAGATCCCGCCGGTACGCTTCGAGCGTGTTCTTGGACAGGCCATCCTCGAGCCAGAGATGGTCGCAGAAGTCGTCCAGCAGCGCAGAGTCGGTCTCTGTCATAGTGCTAGTACCGCGACGCGTCAATTTCGAAGCCTATTTGCTTTGTCCTCCAAGATGGGAGACCGAAGGTCGGGACCACCCGAAGAGGTGGGGACTTCCGTTGGGCGTAGGAGCGAGCTTGCTCGCGAATTAAGCAGTTCGCGAGCAAGCTCGCTCCTACGTGGTGACGAACGACGTTCGCGAGCAAGCTCGCTCCTACGCGGTGACGTGCAAGACCTACAGGTTGACCGCGACATTGTTTCGCAACTGATGTGTCATCGTACTAGGGGCAGGCGGCGGCGCGTAGCGCCGGAGATGGCCGCGCTCCTCATTTCGCAGGTTGTTCATGCGCCAGCAGCCAGCGCTTGACCTCGAGCAGGTAGCCTGTGCTGTTATGGGCGAAACCGCCCAGGCCGTTGGCCGCGACGACGCGATGGCAGGGAATCACCAGCGGAAAATAATTCGTGCCGCAGGCCTGGCCCACGGCGCGCGGCCCGCTGCGCAGCGCGCGCGCGATGTCGCCATAGGTCCTGGTCTGGCCGCAGGGAATCGACGCGATCATGTTCCACACGCGGCGCTGGAACGCAGTGCCGACTTCCTTCATCGGCAGTTTGAAACGGAATCCCGGATCGGCGACGTATTTTTCGATCTGCGCGCAGGCCCGTTCGGCCAGCGCGTTCGCCGGGGCCAAGGTGCCGGCGCTGCGCGGCAGGTAGACGATCTCCGCCAGCGCGGCACCCTCGGTGCGCACTCCCACCAGGCCGAACGGGGTGTCGAGCTTGGCCTGAAAGCGCGGCAAGCCGATTTTCCTGACGAAATCGCCTTGCGATTTCGCCGGCGCGACGTTTTTCCGGTAGCTTGCGGCCGTGGGGCCGGACGGAGTAAGCATGGAATCCTGTTTCAAAATGAAGGGATCCGAGTGGAAACGGAAGGGTTTCACCCCTTTTTCTGCCCCTCATTCTCCCTTGCATCGGCGCGCTGCAAATTTCATTTTCCAGCGGGTTCTAAGTAACCAAATGTTTTTTATAGGATAAATCTGGCAACGGTGATGCGGCGCGGATGCGGGATTATACAAGCAAGCCGGAAAACCGGACCAATCCGCGAGGAATGTGCTAACATGTTGAATTTTCTGGCCTTCCAAAGTCACCATCGAGGTCGCCTTGGTCAAGGTATCTCAACCTAGGTTCGAGCAAGATCAGGTGGGGCAAGCGGTTGTTTGCTTTTTCGCCGGTTCGCGCCACGACCTGCAATTCACTTTTTAGACTGTTTCCCATGACCCGCCCAATTCGCAACATCGCCATCATCGCCCACGTCGACCACGGCAAGACCACTCTGGTCGATAAACTGCTGCGGCAGTCCGGTACCTTCGCCGCCTACCAGCACTTGCAGGAGCGGGTGATGGACTCCAACGACCTCGAGCGCGAGCGCGGCATCACCATTCTCGCCAAGAACTGCGCCGTCACTTACGAAGGCACGCACATCAACATCGTCGACACCCCGGGCCACGCCGACTTCGGCGGCGAGGTCGAACGCGTGCTGTCGATGGTCGACAGCGTGCTGCTCCTGGTCGATGCAGTCGAGGGACCGATGCCGCAGACCCGCTTCGTCACGCGCAAGGCGCTGGCGCTGGGCCTGAAGCCCATCGTCGTCGTGAACAAGGTCGACCGCCTCAGCGCGCGGCCGGACTGGGTCGTGAACCACACGTTCGAACTCTTCGACAAGCTGGGGGCAACCGAGGAACAACTCGATTTCCCGGTGATCTACGCCTCGGCGCTGCATGGATGGGCGGTCGCCGATATGAAGGATGCGCCGGCCTCGATCGACGCGCTGAAGGACGATACGCGCTTCAACATGCGGCCGCTGTTCGACGCCATCCTCAAGCACGTGCCGGTGCGCAACGACGATCCGAACGGCCCGCTGCAGTTGCAGATCTGCTCGCTCGACTATTCGAGCTACGTCGGCAAGATCGGCATCGGCCGCATTTCGCGCGGCCGCATCAAGCCGCTGCAGGACGTGGTCGTGATGAACGGGCCGGATTCGCTGCCGCTCAAGGCGCGCATCAACCAGGTGCTGACTTTCGAGGGTCTGGAACGCGTGGTGTCCGAGGAAGCGGTGGCCGGCGACATCGTGCTCGTCAACGGCATCGAGGACATCGGCATCGGCTCCACCATCTGCGCGCCCGAGCAAGCCGATGCGCTGCCGCTGCTCCGGGTGGACGAGCCGACACTGACCATGAATTTCATGGTCAACAACTCGCCCCTCGCCGGCCGCGAAGGCAAGTTCGTCACCAGCCGCCAGCTTCGCGAGCGCCTCGAGCGCGAGGTCAAGAGCAACGTCGCGCTCAAGGTCGAGTTCACCCAGGATTCCGATACTTTCATCGTCTCCGGGCGGGGCGAACTGCACCTGACGATCCTGCTCGAACACATGCGGCGCGAAGGTTACGAGTTGGGTGTCGGCCGTCCGCGCGTAGTGATGAAGGAAATCGACGGCGTGCAGCAGGACCCATACGAACTGCTGACCGTCGA
>JADGRR010000442.1 GCA_017880745.1 Burkholderiales bacterium | reverse complement strand
CACCGCGATGGGCATGCTGGTGCCGCCGGCGATCTTCATGATCGTGATCGCGCAGGTCACCAACACCTCGGCGGTGGCGCTGTTCGTCGCCGGCTTCGTGCCGGCCGTCGTCATCATGCTGTGCCTGATGGCGGTAGTTTACGTCCGCGCCCGGCAGAACGACTGGCCGGTCGATGCCCGGCCAAGCCTGAAGCGGCTCGGCCATGCGGCGCTGCACGCCGCGGTGCCGATGGTGGTGCCGTTCGTGATCCTCGCCGGCTTCATTCTCGGCATCATCACCGCGACCGAGGCCGGCGCCGTTGTCGCGGGCTATGCCTTCCTCGCCGCAAAACTCTATTACCGCAACGTCTCTTGGCGCGAGATGGGCAAGATCGCCTATGACAGCGCGATCCTCACCGCGGCGGTGGTGTTCCTGCTCGCGATCGCCTCGGTCTATCAATATCTGATGGGCGTCAGCGGGGTGCCCCAATTGCTCGGTCAGGTGCTGGGGCCGCTGAAGACGCACCCGTGGCTGTTCCTGATCGGAACCGCGGCCATGAGCTGCCTGTTCGGCATGGTGCTGGAAGGCCTGCCCGCCGCGGTGGTCCTGATTCCCGTGGTGTTTCCGATCTCCGAAGCGATGGGCATCGATCCGATCCACTTCAACATCGTGCAGACCGCCGCCGTCGGCATCGGATTGTTCATGCCGCCGATGGGGGTCGGGCTGTTGATGGCGCTGCGTTTTGCGAACATCAGCGTGGGCCAGCACTTCCGCACCTACGTGCCGTACATGCTGGCCCTGTTCGCCGGACTGTTGCTGATCATCTGCATCCCCGCGATCAGCCTGACGCTGCCGAGGCTCGCGGGTTTGATCCGGTAACCGGCATAGACGACGGTGTTATCTTTCCGCTGCCGCTCAGACGACGCCGCGCGCGCGCAGATCCGCGATATCATCCGCGCCGTAGCCGAGCGAGTTCAGCACCTCGTCGGTATGGGCGCCGAGTTCGGGCGCCATCGAATCGAGCCTGCCGCCGCCATGGGCGAGCCGGAAGCCGCTGCCGGCGAAGCGCAGGCGGCCATAAGGCGTATCGATCTCCTGAATGGCGCCGCGCGCCGCTATCTGCGGGTGATCGATCACCTCCTCGATCTTCCAGATGCTGGCGCAGGGCGCGCCTGCCGTCTCGATAATATTCTCCCATTCGCGCGGATCCTTTTTCGCCAGCGCTTCCTCGATGATGGCCCGGAGCGCCGGCTCGTTTTCCTGCCGCGCGAACCAGTTGGAAAAGCGCGGGTCTTCCAGCGCGTCGGCGCGGCCGAGTGCCGCCATCAGCGACTGGTACTGCTTCTCGCTGTTCACGGCGAGCAACAGATAGCCTTCGCCCGCTTTGAACAAATTCGCAGTCGGCCGCCGGCTGACGGCCTGATTGCCGGATAGTTGCTGACGATGGCCGGCGACGGTGTAATCGGCTATCTGCCCCGACAGAAACGCCAGCGTCGCCTCGAGCATGGAGACGTCAACCAGCTGCCCCTTGCCGGTTTGGGTGCGCTGGAACAACGCACTCGATACGCCGAAGGCTGCGGTGGCACCGGACAGCACGTCGCAGACCGCGAAGCCGGCGCGCGTCGGCCCGGTTTCCTCGTGACCCGTGATCGCCATGATGCCCGACATCGCCTGGATCTTGCCGTCGTAGCCCGCGCCGGATCGTTCCGGGCCGGTCTGGCCGAAGCCCGAGATGGCGCAATAGATCAGCCTCGGGTTGATGGCCGAGAGCGCGGCGTAGCCGATGCCGAGCCTGTCCATCACGCCGGGACGAAAATTTTCCATCACCACATCAACGCTTGCGGCGAGCTGCTTGACGATGGCGATCGCTTCCGGCTTCGAGAGGTCGAGCGTCAGGCTGCGCTTGTTGCCGTTGATCGCCTGCCAGCCCGGGGCAAGGCCGCGATCGGCCCATTCGCGGCTCAACGGGGTGCGGCGCATATCCTCACCTTCGCGCCGCTCCAGCTTGATGACGTCGGCGCCGAGCAGCGCGAGCTGGTAACTCGCGTAGGGGCCAGCCAGAACCTGCGTGAAGTCGAGAATCTTCACGCCTTCGAACGGTCGGGTCACTTGGACGTCCTCCTGTTTCTTCCCTCTCCCCTTGTGGGAGAGGGTGGCACCTCACGAGGTGAGGTGACGGGTGAGGGGTTTGTCTCAGCGGATAGAGACCCCTCATCCGGCGCGGACTTTGTCCGCGCCACCTTCTCCCGCAAGGGGAGAAGGGAAGCAGACGAGATCATGCCGCCCGGTTGCCGCGCGCGATTTCTTTCTGTTTGTCGAACTCGGCCCGGCGCCGCGCCAGTTCTTCCGGACTCATCTGGGCGATGTTGTTGTAGTCGAGCTTCCAGGAGGCATCCTCGCTCCAGCGCAGCGGCGACTGCATCGTGGTGCGCGCGCCGGAGGCGGACTCCAGCAGGCGCAGCGCCAGCTCCAGCGTCAGCGCCTGCGACTCGACGTCGTGCGGCTTGCCCGCCGAATTACCCAACGGGAAGTCGGAGAACAGGAAGCGCGGCACGGCCGCGT
This sequence comes from Burkholderiales bacterium, assembly GCA_017880745.1. GTDB lineage: Bacteria > Pseudomonadota > Gammaproteobacteria > Burkholderiales > SG8-39 > 2-12-FULL-64-23. Next base: position 874 of record JADGRR010000442.1, on the reverse strand, counting down.
GCTCGACGATGTCCTTGGCGCAGCCCATCACCACGGTTGAGATGCCGTTGGCCTCGAGGTGGCGGGCGACCAAAGCGGAAGTCTGGTGGCAAACCGGGCAGTTCGGCACCAGCACGGCGACATCGACCTTGTCAGCGAGGCAGCGGGCAAGAATGTCAGGGGCATCGACGTCGATGGTGACCCGATGGCTGCGATTGGTCGGCGCACCGAAGAAGCGCGGCGCGACCTCCCCGATCCGCCCCGAGGCCGCGGCCTCCAGCAGCTGGGGCAGCGGAAACCAGGTGCTGCTGTCGGTCGCTGTGGTGTGCTTGCGGTCGTAGCCGATATGCGAGATGCGCAGATCGTGCTGTTTCGAGGTGGCGCCGTCATAGACCGTGTAGAACTTCGCGCCGCCATTATACGCCGCGCCCGGGCCCTGGTCGCCCTTCGCCGGGTCGTAAGGGGCCGCGGTGGTGACGATGGTCACGCGCGATTGCGCCATCGGCTTTTTCAGCGGCTGGAACGGCGCATCGACATAGTGCGCCCAGCGGTAGGGCGTCGTGTAGCCGATAGCGGAATAGTAGTCGCGGGTCCGCTGCATATAGGGCACCGGGGAATCGTAGTCAGGCGCAAAGCCAAGTTGATCGTCGAGCGAGCCCGGCATGATTTTTGTCTCTCCAGCGCTTCCACCGCGAGGTCCTAAATCGACCTTGGGCCAGACTAGAGAAAGTCCGCTTATTCCTCAACAGCTGACATAATGCTCCTCAAACCCCCGCCACCTGCGACCAGACCTCCGCCAGCCTGCGCTTGAATTTCTGCGTGCGCGTCAGCGGCACCGCCTCTTCCTCCTCTTCGGGCAGGCGAAGGCCGACGACGCTGACCCGGCCGCCGGAGA
>JADGRR010000441.1 GCA_017880745.1 Burkholderiales bacterium | reverse complement strand
ATGCATCGATGAACCGGTGCGCCGGCCCGAACTCGCCCAGCGTCACCGCGGAGGTTTCAATGACGGCAATCGCGCCGGCGCCGATCAGGATCTCGGCCTACAGCCCGCTGATAGGCACGCACACGAGGTGCAGGCCGCACACGCCGCGGCGCACGAGTTCGCGCGTGGCGGCCATGGCCACGCCGCAATTGTCCGCAGGCACTACGAGTTTGGCGCCGTCAGGCACGGCGGCGGCCAAATCGGCGAGCTCACATATCGGTTGCTGGTTCATGCATGATCTCCAATGTCTCGTTGGTAGGCCGTAACCGAATTTCCGCTATGGCCCCTGATGTAGAGGAGCGCAAGGGGAACTCCCCCTCGCATTTACAGACGCTCTAAATCAGTCTGCTAACGCCATCGTACAACAGCTTCGCCCCGGTTACGAACAGGAAGGCGTAGCAAAAGCGGTAGAACAACGCCTCGGGGATGCGTTTTCTGAGCCACACGCCACAGGAAATGCCGAACACCCCCAGCGGCACGAGGCCGGCGGAGGTGGCCAGATTGCCTAAGTCGAACAGCCCGAGCAGGGTATAGGGGATGAGCTTGACGTAATTCATGACCGCGAAAAACACCACTGTGGTTCCGACCAGCAGCGCCTTGTCCATGCGCTGCGGCAGCAGATAGATCGACAGCGGCGGGCCGCCGGCGTGGGCGAGGGTGCTGGTGAAACCGGACAGGGCGGACCAGAAATAGCCTTTCGCTGGCGCGGGCACGGTCGTTTCCGGGCGCGGCGAGGCGCTGATCCAGCGCTGCAGCACGAACCCGATCGCCACCGCGCCGAGCATGAGCTTCAAGCCCGCCTCGCTCACGTAGCGGAAAGTTAGGGCGCCGAGGACGATGCCTGCGATGCCGCCGGGCAGCATGATTCGCATATTTTCGCGACTCCACTGGCCGCGGTAGGCCCACAGCGCCGCGAGATCCATGACGCACAGGATGGGGAGCATGATCGCGGCGGCCTGCGTCGCCGGCATGGTGAGCGCGATCAGCGGCACCGCGAGGATGCCGAGTCCGCTGCCGAATCCAGCCTTCGAAATGCCGGTAATCAGCAGCGCCGGGATCGCGGCGGCGTAGAACAGGGGATCGGTAACCAAGATGAAGCGCCGGGAGGCGGTGAAGGTTCGCGTATTGTATACGGCGTCTCAAACTCCGTCGCATGCCACGATAAGACCTGCGCGCTGCGCGCGCCAACCATGTTTTTTGTGCGGATAAAAAGCGCATCCGCACAAAAAAGCATGGTTATGGATAAAAGCAACGTGGCTTGGGTTTGTCTTTATCCAAGATCGCCGATTGCGCACGGATGTGCTTTTCATCCGTGCGCAATCGGCGATCCGCGCGGACGGGGCGCCGTCCGCGCAAGATCGAGCGCCACAGTTCGAAGCATCCGCCGACGTCTGCCGATGTCGGCGTTCATCCGCGTTTTCGCAATGCCTCGGTGCGCTTCGCATCAACCGAGCCATCCGCGCCCAGCCTCACCCCGAACAGACCTTCGGCTTGTGTTGCCGTGTAATAGCCGCGGGCGACATCCTGCGCCACCTTCAGCGGGTCGCGTTTGAACGGGTCGCCGAAGCCGCCGCCGCCGGGCGTGGAGACGCAGATGCGGTCGCCCGGCTGCAGTTCGATGTCCTGGTCCTTGGACAGATGCTGTGGCACATAACGCTCGGCGCCGCGCTCGATGCGCACCTTGTTGACGCCGCCATCCGCGCCGCCCAGCGCGCCCAGCGGGCCGGTGCGTCCATGGTCCATCACCATGGAGGCGCGCGCATTGCCGCGGCGCAGGCGGATGGTGTAATTGACGCCGAAGCCGCCGCGATGCTCGCCCGCTCCGCCCGAGCCTTGGTGCAGCGAATACTCCTCGAACAGCACCGGGTAATACTGCTCCATCACTTCGATCGGCGTGGTCTTGGAAATGCCGATGGTGGAGCAGCCGTTGGACAGGCCGTCGCCGCGCGGATTGCCGCCGTAGCCGCCGCCGGAAATCACGTACATGACATAGGAGCGCTTGCGTTTCGGATCGTGCCCGCCGAGCGCCAGGTTGCCCGAGGATCCCGCCGGCGCCGCGAACAGCTGCTCGGGAATCGCATGGGTGAGGGCGCAAAACACCGCCTCGGCGATGCGCTGGCTCACCTCGGCCGCGCAGCCCGAAACCGGGCGCGGATAGTGCGCGTAGAGGAAAGTGCCTTCGGGCTCGATGATGGCAAGCGGCTCGAAGGTGCCGGCGTTGATCGGCACCTCGGGGAAAATGTGCTTCATCGCCAGGTAGATCGAGGACTTGGTGGTGGCGATGACCGAATTCATCGGTCCGCGGCAAGGCGGGGAGGAGCCGCTCATGTCGAACGTGAGCCCCGTGCCCTCCTTGGTGATTTTCATTTTGATCAGCAGCGGCTCATCCACCACGCCGTCGGAATCGACGATCGCATGGCCCGCATAGACTCCATCCGGAATGGTCGCGATCTTGGCGCGCATTTGCTGTGCGGCGCGCGCGCGCAGTTCGACGATGGCGCCGTCCACGGTGTCCGCCCCATAGCGGTCGAGCAGGGCGGCGAGGCGCTTCTCGCCGATGGCGAGCGCCGCCGCCTGCGCCTTGATGTCGCCGATGCGCTGGTCGGCGATGCGGATGTTCGACAGGATGATGGCGAGGATTTCCTCGTCCATCACGCCGCGCTTGAACAGCTTCACCGGCGGCAGGCGCAGTCCTTCCTGCTCCGATTCGGTGGCATGCGCCGAGAAGCCGCCCGGCACCATGCCGCCGATGTCCGGCCAGTGGCCGGTGTTGGCGAGCCAGGCGAACAGCTTGCCCTGGTAGAAGAACGGTTTGACGAAACGCACGTCCATCAAGTGCGTGCCGCCGAGATACGGGTCGTTGACGATGAACACGTCGCCGGGCTCGACGCTTTTCGCGCGCTCGATCACCGCCTGGGTGGAGAACTGCATGGTGCCGACGAACACCGGCAGGCCCAATTCGCCTTGCGCGATCAGGGCGCCGTCGTCGCGATGGTAAATGCCATCCGAACGGTCCATGGCCTCCGAGATCACCGGAGAGAACGCCGCGCGGCAGAATGCGAGGTCCATTTCGTTGCAAACCTGGTTGAGGCCGTTCTGAATCACGACCAGCGTAATGGGATCGATATTGATGCTCATGGTTCTGCGCGTTCCTCCATCCTGTCCCCGCTGGCCTTTCATCGCGTCACACCGTCACCAGCAGATTGCCCAGGGCGTCCAGTTCGACGCGGTTGCCCGGATCGATCACCGTGGTGCAGTCGAGCTGCTCGATGACGGCCGGGCCGGTGAATCTTGCGTCCAACGGCAGCTTTTCCCGCTGGTAAATGGGCGTGTCGCGAAAGCCGCCTTCGAACCAGACCTGGCGCATGCCGTTCAACGC
>JADGRR010000440.1 GCA_017880745.1 Burkholderiales bacterium | reverse complement strand
CGCGCGAGCGCGTCGACGAGCGTGACGGTCCAGGGCAGCATGCCCGAGAGCAGCACCGGGATGAAGTAATACGGCGGCTGGTAGCGGCCATGGGCCTTGGTCAGGAAACGCTCGAAATGCTCATGGATGAAAAAGAAGTGGAAGAACTCCGGATTGGCGCGCGACACCGATACGAACCACGGCAGGGTCAGCGCGAGCAACAGCGCGGGCCCGGCGATCAACCGCAGACGGCCGGCGAGCCGCCAGTCGCGCTCGATCAAGATGTAGAGGACGAGCGCCGTGCCGGGCAGGACCAGTCCGATCAGCCCCTTTGATAGCACCGCCAGGGCGAGCGCGGCCCAGGCGGCGAGCATCCAGCGAGAGCGCGCGCGCGCATCCGCGGCGTCGTGCTGGGCGAGCAGGAAGGCGCACACCGCGGCGGACAGGAAAAAGCTCACGCCCATGTCGAGCGTGTTGACGTGCCCGATGAGCACCCAAAGCAGGCTCGAGCCCAGCACCAGCGCGGCGTACCAGCCGGCCGTCGCACCGAACAGCCGCCGGCCGGTGAAAAACACCATGAGCACGCCGAGAAAGCCGGTGAGCGCGCTCCATAGCCGTGCGGTCCATTGGTGTTCGCCGAACAGGGTATAGGCCGTCGCCGTCGCCCAGTATTGCAGCGCGGGTTTATCGAAATACTTGATGTCGTTCAGGCGCGGCGTGGTCCAGTCGCCGCTTGCCACCATCTCGCGCGGGATCTCCGCGTAGCGCCCCTCGTCGGGATTGACCAGCTTGCGGTATTCAAGATTGGAGAACCAGATGAGGCTGAAGGCGACCAGCAAAATGAGTTGCAGGCGCCGGGTCATGCCATTGGTGTCATTGGAAATCAACTGAACAGCAACGCCGCGGCGACCACGCGCCCCTCGGCCGCGAGAAAGTTGTAGGTGCGGCAGGCCGCCTGGAAGTCCATCACCTCGAGGCCGATGCGCGCCTCGATCAGGGCGCGGGTGAGTTCCGGGCGCGGAAAGCGGATCCGCGCGCCAGTGCCGAGCAGCACGATTTCGGGCTCGAGTTCGGCGATCAGGGCGAAATGCTCCGCGGTCAGGTCATCGAATCCGGCAGGCTGCCAGTCGGTCACCAGCCGGTCGCGCAGCACCACCAGGCTCTGCTCGTGGCGCTGCTGGTTGACCATGACGTAGCCCTCACCGTAGCCGGTGAACACGTTGACGTCGGAAATGTTGCTGAGATGCAGCTTCATGGGAGTGCCTAGGGTCTGTTGACACTCATCGCATGAGACGCGTTGTCTCCAAATGCGGATGACTGCAAGGCGCGCGACGCCCCGAAGGAAGTCCTCCTGGGGGACGAAGCCAAGGGTGGTTCCCTTGGCGAGGAGCGCAACGCTGCAGGCGCCGCATTTGGAGGCAACCCGAAGGGACGGGGGATAATTTGGGCGCATCGCGGCGTTGCTCGTCGCTTGTTTGGATCGACCAAACGGCGCTCCTCGCGTCTTGCGCTGCATCCCAAATTACCCTCGTCGCGCTCATGTGCTGAGTGTCAACAGACCCTAAATAGGCTAAAATTATAAACTTATTCAGCACTTACCGCGACTGACTTAATATCACTTTGCACTGCACCCCATGAGAGAATTCGCACGCATCAGCCGCCTGCCGCTCTATGTCTTCAACATCACCAATGAGTTGAAGATGGCCGCCCGCCACGCGGGCGAGGACATCATCGACATGAGCATGGGCAACCCCGACGGGCCGACACCCAAGCACATCGTCGACAAGCTGGTGGAGGCGGCACGGCGCCCCGATACGCATGGCTATTCGGTGTCCAAGGGCATCCCGCGCCTGCGCCGCGCCATCACCGGCTGGTACCAGCGGCGCTACGGGGTGGAGTTCGACCCGGACACGGAAGCCATTGTCACCATCGGTTCCAAGGAAGGCCTGGCGCACCTGATGCTCGCCACGCTCGATCGCGGCGATACGGTGCTGGTGCCCAATCCGAGCTACCCCATCCATATCTACGGCGCGATCATCGCCGGGGCCGACATCCGCTCGGTGCGCATGACCCCGGGCGTCGATTTCTTCGCCGAGACGGAGCGCGCGATCCGCGAACTGATCCCGAAGCCGAAAATGCTGGTGATCGGCTTTCCCTCGAATCCGACGGCGATGTGCGTCGAGCTGGAGTTCTTCGAGCGCGTGATCGCTCTGGCCAAGGCGCACGACATCCTGGTGGTGCACGACCTGGCTTACGCCGACATCACCTTCGACGGCTGGAAGGCGCCCTCGATCATGCAGGTGCCGGGCGCGCGCGACGTCGCCGTCGAATTCTTCACGATGTCGAAGAGCTACAACATGGCCGGCTGGCGCATCGGCTTCATGGTCGGCAACGCCGAGCTCGTGAACGCGCTCGCGCGCATCAAGAGCTATCACGACTACGGAACCTTCACGCCCTTGCAGGTGGCCGCCGTCGCCGCGCTGGAAGGCCCGCAGGAGTGCGTCGAGGAGATCCGCGCCAAGTACGAGAAGCGCCGCGACGTCATGGTGAAGGGCCTGCACGATGCCGGCTGGATGGTGGAGAAGCCGAAGGCCTCGATGTACATCTGGGCGAAGATCCCCGAGCAGTACCGCGCGATGGGCTCCATCGAGTTCGCGAAGAAGCTGCTCAAGGACGCGAAGGTCGCGGTGTCTCCCGGCATCGGCTTCGGCGATTTCGGCGACGACCACGTGCGCTTCGCGTTGATCGAGAACGAGAGCCGGCTGCGCCAGGCGGTGCGCGGCATCAAGGAGATGTTCCGCAAGGACGCCGCGAAATGAAGGTGGTCGCTGTGTCGAACGAGAAGGGCGAGGTCACCGATGCGCGGCTCCTCGCCGCCGCCGAGCGCGTGCACCGGCAGCTGCGCCCGCACCTGGCCGACTACGCCGGGCGCATGCGCGAGGTGCTCGCGGGCGGCGCGCAGATGGCGGTGGCCGTCGAGGGCGGGGAAGTGCGCGGCGTCACCGTGTTCCGCGTCCTCGAGAAGACCCACTCCGGGCGCGACCTTTACTGCGACGATCTCGTCACCGACGAGGCGAAGCGCTCCACCGGCGTGGGCCATGCGCTGATGCAATACATGGAGGGTGTGTGCCGCGAGCGCGGCTGCGACACCTTCTCGCTCGATTCGGGCGCGCAGCGCCAGCAGGCGCACAAGTTCTATTTCCGCGAGGGGATGGCGATCACGTCGTTCCATTTCGACAAGAAGATTTCGCAAGAGCAAACCGGCATCAAGGTCTCGTGAAACCCATCCAGGTTGGACTGCTCGGCCTCGGCACGGTCGGCAGCGGCACCATCGAGGTCCTGCGCCGCAACCGCGAGGAGATCTCGCGGCGCGCGGGCCGCGAGATCGTGATCAAGGTGGCGAGCGCGCGCGACCTCACGAAGGAGCGCACCGTCTCGCTCGAGGGG
>JADGRR010000044.1 GCA_017880745.1 Burkholderiales bacterium | reverse complement strand
AAGAGCTCGCGCGCCTGTCCAGGGAGGGCGCGACGGCGCAGGACATTATCGCCAGGATCAGGGAAACCGGTTCGCGCTACGATCTCTCCGCATCGCAGGCGATCGAACTGCACGGCCAGGGTGTGAACGCGGAAGTGCTGGACTACATCCAGTCGGCGCGCGCGCAGGAACTGCGCGACCGCATGGCGGAGGAGATCAACCAGCGCGAGGAGCGCCACGCCGAAGAGCTCAGGCGCGAACAGGAGATTCGGCGCGACAGTTATTACTACGACCCGTGGTGGCCGGGTTATCCCGGTTGGAACTACGGCTACCCCTTCAGCCCCTACGGCGGTTTCTACTGGCGCCGATAAACCACCAACGCGACGCCGATCGCCGCCAGCGCCATCCCCGCCATCGCCGCAACGCTGAGCGTTTCCCCGAACATGGCGTAAGCCATCAGCGCCGTGGTTGGCGGGACGAGGTAGAAAAAGGTCGCCACCTTGGTCGCGGCGCCCTTGCGGATGAGGACATACAGCAGGGAAATAGCGCCGATCGACAGTACCAGTACCAGCCAGGCGAGGGTAAATATGAATTCGCCGGTCCAGCGTACCTGCATGGTTTCGAATGCCAGCGCCAGCGGCAGCAGCACCAAGCCAGCGGCGCTGAATTGAATCACCGAACCGGTGCGCAAATCCACCGCGCCGCAGTAGCGTTTCTGGTACAGCGTGCCGGCGGTAATGGAAAGCAGCGCCAGCACGGACAAGGCCAGCGTCGCCGGCGTAATACCCGATAGCACCGAGCGGCCCAGCACCACCAACAGCACCCCGCCAAAGCCTAAGACCAGACCCGACCATTGCCGGGCGTGCAGCCTCTCGCCGAACAACGGCGCGCTCGCGAACGCAGTCAGAATAGGCTGAATGCCGACTATCAGCGCGCTCACCCCCGCCGACATCCCCAAATGAATGGAACAGAACACGCCGCCGAGGTAGCCTCCCTGCATCAGCACCCCGGCGACCGCGACGTGCCCGATCTGCGTGAGATTGACCGGCCAGGCCGCGCGCGTCGCCAGCGCAAGCGGCAGCATCAGCGCCAAAACCAGAACGAAGCGCAACAGCAGAAAAGTCAGCGGCTCGGCATAAGGCAGGCCGTACTTGGCGCTGACAAAACCCGTGCTCCACAGCAGCACGAACAGTCCGGGCATGGCCTGCAGCCAGAGCCTCGCGGCGCTGTTATCAGCGGCTGGCGTGGCCGTTGCGGCGTCGCGGTGATGCATCGCGGGAATGTGGCGTGGGCGCAGTCATAAAGCCGCGCAGTATATCAAGCCGGGTCCGGCCGGCCGCTTTGGGCGGGAAAGTGCGCTCAAAAAGTAAGCCCACGCTAACCTCGTTTCGAGGACAGAGGGCTTATCTTGATTCAATTCACTGATATATATACGTTTCATCTAATTCGGCTGAGATGCGTTCGCACCTTTGATGGTTCAACACCCTGATTTCAATATATTTTGTGCAACACATCAAATCCACCCAGCGCTTTTAAAAAAATACTTGACAGGCAACAAGTTGAGTGTAGAATCCAAATTGTTGCAGTGCAATATCTTCGTGGTTCCGGAGCGATTGCACCCAAGATTGCTGGACCCGTTGAATAACTCTTTTTGGAGATTGAAAAATGTACGCGACCCCTGAACAATTTGCCGTAGCGAACAAAGCCAACGTAGATGCGCTGTTTACCATCGCCCACGCCCAGTTCGCCGCATTCGAGCGTCTGTCGGCGCTCAACTTCAACACCACGAAAGCCGCGTTTGAAGACAGCGTCAATCAAGCCAAAGCGCTGCTGTCGGTCAAGGATGCACAGGAGTTCGTCAACCTGACCGCCGCCTCGGCTCAGCCGACCCTGGAAAAAGCGATTGCCTATTCGCGCAATGTGTACGAAGTGGCGACCCAGACCCAGGCCGAAGTGACCAAACTCGCCGAAACCCAGGCTGCCGAAATGAACAAGACCGTCGTCTCGCTGATGGACAAACTGACGAAGAACGCGCCCGCCGGTTCGGACGTCGCTGTAGCCGCGGTGAAGTCCGCCATGGCCGCTGCCAACTCCGCCTACGACAGCTTCACCAAAGTCGTGAAGCAAGCGACCGATATGGCCGAAGCCAATGTTACTGCCGCCACCGCAACCGTGGTGAAAGAAGCCGGCAAAAAGAAAGCTGCTTAAGCTTTCTTCAAGGAAACGCTGGCAGCTCCTCCTCCTCCTTTGCTGTCAGCGGCCCCGAGGGCAACCTCGGGGCACCCTAAACCCCGGGATCAGACCCGGGGTTTTTTTTGCCTGAAAAACTCGACCCGAGGTGCTTCCGGCGAAGGTTTCGCCGCAAATTTCTTCGCCGCCTCAGCGCGCGCCATGCCCGAATCCAGCTCCCGCCACTCCCCCGGCCGTCCTCGCTTCCCCGGTCCAAAGCTTGTATTGAGTACCGACCGCCCGCATATAAACCGTGATCGGGATCAAGGGGGCGGCGACGGCGCAGTCCACAATGGTTCCAGACGGAGGACGTTAACTATGCGATCGCGCGATCCTAGATCGTGGATGTGGGCGGAGGCACTGGAACTGTTGCAGGATGCCGAGCGGCTGCAGCGTCAGTTCTTCCAGGTGGGCGTGCTTCAAGGTGCGCCGTGCTGGGAGCCGCCCGTCGATCTGTACGAGAACGGCAATGAACTGTGGATGCTGGTCGCCTTGCCCGGGGTCACGCCGCAGCAAGTCCAAGTCGTAATAACGCCGACCCTGATCATCGTGCAAGGCGAGCGCTCTTTGCCGACGAATTCCCGGCGCGCCGCCATCCATCGCCTGGAGATTCCGTATGGACGTTTTGAACGCCGCATTGCCCTGCCCGCCGGCGAATTCGAGTTGATCGACCAACGGTTGGAGCATGGCTGCCTGGTGCTCGGACTGCGTCGCCTAACGTGAACGAGAACACTATGGAACTTGAAAAAACCCTTCCTAAGCCCGAAAGCGAAACCGCCGCCGCGACCGCAGCGCTCGATGCCGCGGGTGGCGCGCTCGCCATACCGGATGACGCGCTCATCATCGTACCGGTGCGCAATATGGTGCTGTTTCCGGGGATGATCCTGCCGATCACCATCGGCCGCGAGAGTTCGATCGCAGGCGCGCAGCAGGCGGTCAAGACCGAGCGCCCGATCGGCATCATCCTGCAGCGCAATCCGGAGATCGAGCGTCCCGCGCTGGAGGATCTGTGCCTGGTGGGGACGCTCGCCAACGTTCTGCGCTATGTCACCACGCCGGACGGCACGCATCACATCATCTGCCAGGGCCAGCAGCGGTTTCGCGTGGTCGAACTGCTCGAGGGCTATCCCTTCCTCGTGGCCCGAATCGGTCGCATCGAAGAGCCCGATGCGACGGGCAAGGAAATCGAGGCGCGCTTCATGCAGTTGAAGGAGCGCGCGCTCGAAGTGCTGCAACTCATGCCGCAGGCGTCGCAGGAACTCGTGGGCGCGGTGCAGAACATAGGTTCCGCCGCGGCCCTGGCCGACATGGTCGCCGGCCTCATGGATATCAAGGCGCCGGAGAAACAGAAGCTGCTGGACGCGGTCGATCTGCAGCGGCGGCTGGACGGCGTGCTCGAACTGCTCGCGCAGCGGATCGAAGTACTGCGGCTGTCGCGCGAGATCGACGAGCGCACCAAGGCAAGCATGGACGAGCGCCAGCGCGAGTATCTGCTGCGCGAGCAACTGAAATCGATCCAGAAGGAACTGGGCGAAGGCGACGAGGGAAATGCCGCCGAAATCGCGGAGCTTAGAAAAGCCATCGCCGATGCGCAGATGCCGGAAGAAGTGGAAAAGCAGGCGTCCAAGGAACTGAAGCGCCTGGAGCGGATGTCGGATGCGTCGGGCGAATATTCGATGGTCCGCACCTATCTCGACTGGCTGATCGAGTTGCCGTGGAAGGCGCCCGAGACTGGCGCCATCGACATCGCCGAGGCAAGACGCATACTGGGCGAGGACCATTTCGGACTGGAGATGGTGAAAAAGCGCATCCTGGAATTCCTCGCGGTGCGCAAGCTCAATCCGGACGGCCACGGGCCGATCCTGTGTTTCGTCGGCCCGCCGGGGGTGGGCAAGACTTCGCTCGGCCAGAGCATTGCCAAGGCGCTGGGACGAAAATTCGTGCGCGTATCGCTGGGCGGGGTACACGACGAGGCCGAGATCCGCGGCCACCGCCGCACCTATATCGGCGCGCTTCCGGGCAACATCATCCAGGCCCTCAGAAAAGCCGGTACGCGCGGCTGCGTGATGATGCTCGACGAGATCGATAAGGCCGGTGCCGGCATTCACGGCGATCCCTCGGCCGCGCTGCTCGAAGTGCTCGACCCGGAGCAGAACAACACGTTCCGCGACAACTACCTTGCCGTGCCCTACGATCTGTCGCGCGTGCTGTTCATCACCACGGCCAATGTGCTCGACACGGTTCCCGGGCCGCTGCGCGACCGGATGGAAATCGTGCACCTTCCGGGCTACACGCAGGAGGAAAAACTCGAGATCGCGCGCCGCTATCTGGTACGCCGCCAGCTCGCAGACAATGGCTTGAAGCCCGAACAACTTGAAATTTCCGACGCGGCTCTTTCCGCCATCATCCGCGATTACACGCGCGAAGCCGGTGTGCGCTCGCTCGAGCGCCAGATCGGGGCTGTGTGCCGCCGCATCGCGGTGAAGATCGCGGACGGCGAGGCGAGCAAGGCGCGCATCGAAGAGGCCGATCTCGCCGACATCCTCGGCCCGGCCAAGTTCGAGAACGAAGTCGCGCTGCGCGCCGGCATGCCGGGCGTGGCGACCGGGCTCGCCTGGACCCCGGTGGGCGGAGACATCCTGTTCATCGAGGCGAGCAAGCATGCGGGCGGCGGGAAGCTGATTCTGACCGGCCAGCTCGGCGACGTGATGAAGGAGAGCGCCCAGGCCGCGCTCACCCTGGTCAAGTCGCGCGCAGCAAGCCTGGGCATCGATGCCGCGGCGTTCGAGCGCACCGACCTGCATATCCACGTTCCGGCCGGCGCTATTCCGAAGGACGGCCCCAGCGCCGGCGTGGCGATGTTCATCGCGCTCGCATCGCTGTTCACGAACAAAAAGGTCCGCACCGACACGGCGATGACGGGCGAGATCAGTCTGCGCGGCCTGGTGCTGCCGGTGGGCGGCATCAAGGAAAAAGTCCTCGCCGCGATGCGCGCCGGCATCAGCCGGGTGATGCTGCCCGCGCGCAACCGCAAGGATCTCGACGAAGTGCCGGCCGAGGCGAAGCAGAAGCTGGAGTTCGTGTTTCTCGAGGACGTCGACGATGCGGTGCGCATGGCCGTCGAGCAAGACGGCGACAGCGCGCGGCCAATCTCACCCGCCGTCGCCTGAGGTGGGACACCGAAGGTCGGGACCACCCGCAGAGGAGGGCAGCCGAGATTTTGATTATTGTCATGATCACAAACTGCGGAACGGGTAGCCTCATCGCATAGGTTCCGGGCTCGGCTCAAGCGGAGCAGCAGAAGGCTTTCGAGCCTGGCGCCTGCCGCCTCAAATAGCGCGGGATAAGCCGGTACCCGCTTTTGTCAACAGAGAAAGGAGCTTAGTCATGGCAAATCTCACTCGCTGGGATCCGTTCGGAGAAATGGCGCGTTTCGACCCGTTCCGGGATATGAACGACTATTTCAAAGGATTCATGCTGCGGCCCGTGTTTCAGGGCCTGGAGGCCGAACCCGAGATCAAACTCGAGATATCGGAAACGGACCAGGCCTACACCGTCAAGGCGGATGTCCCCGGCGTAAAGAAAGAGGACATCCAGGTGTCCATCGAGGGCAACCAGGTTTCCATCAGCGCCGAAGTCAAGCAGGAAAAAGAAGAAAAAGAAGGCAACAAGCTGGTCCGCAGCGAGCGTTACTACGGCAAGCAATTCCGCAGCTTCAGCCTCGCCCACGACATCGACGAAGCCAAATCGGAAGCCGCGTACAACGATGGCGTGCTGAAGCTGACCCTGCCGAAAAAAGCCGGGGCCGAAACGAAAAAGCTCGCGATCAAATAGCTCGCCGCCCTGTTCAGAGGCTGTTTCAGTGATTCTGAAACAGCCTCCAACCGGCGGCGATGACAGCGCGGCCGGCGAAGCCACGGGGTGAAAACGCCGCAACCCCTGCACGGCCCCCACCCGCTCCCGAGCGAAGCGCTGGGCATCCGTACCCGGATGCGCTGCCTCAACCGATCGATCCCATCGGCCCCGGATAGCTCACTTCCTCCAGCTTGCCGGTGTCCACGTCGTAGATGAATCCGCGTACAGTGACGGCGTCCGGCCCGCTGGTCGGGATCCAGGGATGGTTCAGAATCGCAGACATCCCCCGCCGCACATCCCACTCGAGGCGTTCCGTTTGCTTCGCGTCGCGCGCGCCGTCGAGCGGTTCGATCGGGCCGCGGAAGGCATGAAACTGGGACGGTGTCGACGCGCACTTTTTGCAACTCGTGAACGCGCGCCCCGTCGCCTGTCCCAGCAGTTTCTCGGCCGCCGGGTCGCCCTCCAGACCTGCCTTGAGCAAGTCGTCGGTGAAGGCGAGCATGCCGCAGCGCGTGTGATGGATCAGGATGATCTCATTGGTGTTGAGCAGGTGATGCGAGATGACGAGGCAACGGATCGCATCGTCGTTCACCACGCCCCCGGCGTTGCGGATGACGTGCGCGTCGCCGGTCTGCAGGCCGAGCAGATCCTCTACGTCGAGCCGCGCGTCCATACAGGCCACAACCGCCACGTGCTTGGCCGGGTTGATCGGCTGCTTTCCCGGGTAAGCGGGCTTGTGCAGCGCCTGCCCGCTCGCATACTGCTTGTTGTTTTCCAAATACTGATTCGTGTTCAAGTTTGCCATGGTTCCTCCTTGTTGTAATTGCGGAGCCGGCAGTAAGTTTCATGGCCCCGGTGTCGCCACCGCCCAACGCGGCGAAAATATACTACTCTTCAAATTAAAATTCCGTAAACTCGCCGCTTGAAACGGGCATGAAGGGCAGTCTGCCGGAGCAGTTCCTTGAACGAGCGGGAATGTGAGTTCGAGACAGCGCCGGCGTGAAGAGCGGAGGTATCTACCGGGTGCTTTGGACGCCGGTACCAGTACAGTAACCTGCATGCACCGGCAGGCCGGACAGGCCCGAGCCGCAGTTCACGACGCGCTCGCGGATGACCGGACGCTTTTCAAAAACGAAGCAGCGACGCCGGTCCGGGCGGTGCTCGCAATCGCGCTGGCGCGCGCCGTCGGCGCCTCCGCTCTCGCTGCCAATTCACGCGGGACGGCTAGCGGTGCCCCATTTACTTCAGGCGCGCTTGCCAGTCGGTGCGCTGGCATTCCGTCTCGTCGTTCGCAGTACCGTAGGTTTCGCGGATACTGTTGACGAGTTGGTCGTCCGTGGCGAACTCGTCCCACGGCTGTTCATCGGCGTTGGCCTTGAACTGCTTCTCGTCGTCTTGCCTGCGGTTCCGTTTCATCTCGTTCTCCTTGCCGTCGGTCGACAACCGGTCCCGGGTGCAACATGGCGTCCGGGGCCCTGCGTCGTCGCGCCAATTATCTCCCTCTCACCGACACCGTCTGTACGACAGCGTACATAAACGCGGAGTCGCAGCGCGGTGCAAGAAATGGATAGAGGTCCGATGCTTACTGCGCTTACTGCGCTTACTGCGCTTACTGCGCTTACCGCGCTTACTGAGCTTACTGCGCTGAGTCCGATGTCCAATGCGAATCCGCCAACGTTATCTTCGCAAGCGACAATGACGCAAGCGGGAACACCGGCCGCTGACAGCCAGAACTGCTGCCCATTCAGCTCTGGGCGCTGTTTGCCCCTTTTTTTGATTCCGCGGCTGCGGTATTGCGGAATAGAACCGCAGTTGCGCCTGTTTACCGTTGGCAGTGAGTACGCCTACACGACGTGGGGGTATTACGGAACGCTGAGCAAGCGGTGCAGTGTGCGCAGCACCATTCGAAGATCTTCAACATGAGGAAGACGACAGCGAAAATATAAATGGTGGGCATAGACGCGGAGGAAGTTATGCGGCGAATACCACGATGCTATCAGGGTCTTTTGCACCGATGACCAGGCAAATTGTGTCCGCCGCCATAGTGAAGCAGTCATCAATCAAAGGAGCACTCATATGAGCTGTAAGACAAGCCTTTATCGTTTTCTTATCCTCTGCGCTGCAACCCTGACGCTGGCCGCCTGCGGCGGTGGGGGAGGCAGTTCTAGTCCGGCTAACCCGAGCATCACGGGTCTGGCCGCCACCGGCGGCGCACTGGCCGCCGCCGCCGTGACCGCCAAGTGCACGAGCGGCGCGGCAGTATCGGGCACGACCGGCGCAGACGGGACCTTCTCGCTTGAACTCGCTGGAGGGCAGGCCCTACCCTGCATGGTGGAGGTCGTCAGCGGCACCGTAACGCTGCATGGCTTTGCCGTGGCAGCAGGGCACATCAACGTCACACCGCTGACCGAACTGGTGATCAGCAAGGCGCTGGGTTCGAACCCCGCCGCCGCATTTGTGATTTTCGACGCCGCCAAAGGTGCAGCCATCAAGGCCGGACTGGACGACGCCAAGACTTACGTCATAGCCCAGGTGACGCCAGTGGCCGGCGCTCCGTCGGTCGACATGCTCACCGGGGTGTTCACGACCGATGCCAATGATGCCGACGACAAGGTGCTCGTGAAACTGAAAACCGCACTGGACGATGCAGGCAAGAAATTGGATGACCTGGACCTTGCCGCCGGCTCGGGGGGATCCCTCGCAGCGGTCGTGACCCGTCAAACCTGGTTCTTCTCCGACGGCGCAGCGTTGACGCCCAGCCAGATCACCAGCTTCGACGCCCAGGGGCTCTATTACAACGTGCACAGCACGGCAAATCCCAGCGGCGAGATCCGCGGCCAGATTGCTCCGTCGGCCACTTCCTTCGTCACCGACAGCGGCGCCCTGGCCACCAGCAACACCTTTTCCGCCCTGCTGGGCGGCGCCCAAGAGGTCCCCGCAAATACGAGCAAGGCAGTTGCTTACGGCACGGTCGTACTTGATCCGGCTGCCAAGACTATCCGCGCGGTGCTGGTCACGAACGGCATTGCCGGCACGGCCGCTCATATCCATAAAGAGCTGCCAGGTGTCAGCGGTTCAATCATCTTTCCCCTGACCGGCGGCCCGACGGTCTGGACCCTTGCTGCCACCAGTATTACCGACGCGCAAATCGCCGACCTGAAGGCAGGCGCCTACTACCTCAACGTCCACAGCACTGCCGCGCCCGGCGGCGAAATACGCGGCCAACTTACCCAGCAGCTGCGATTCGCGAATTTGAACATCGCCAACGAACCCACCGCCGTCGCCCCTGCTTTGCCCTCCTCGGGCATAGGTGTGCTGGCCTTGTCCCAAACAGCCGACGCGAACGGAAACTTTCCGATCAGCGGCTTCGTAAAGACCACCGGGATCGTCAATGCGTCGGCCGCCCATATTCACGACCTCGCCGCTGCCGCGCCGGGGGCCGCAGCAGGCCCGGTCATCGTACCAATAAGTGAAACCCCTGCCGGCAGCGGCCTGTGGGTGGTGCCGGCCGGAAAAACATTGACCCCCGCCCAGGTAGTCTCGTTCAACGCGGGTACGCTGTATTACAACGTTCATACGACGTTGAATCCCGGCGGCGAGATCCGCGGCCCGATCGTGGCGGCGACCGTCAAGACCGGGACTGCGGCACTGGACGGCACCAAGGAAACTCCCCCCGTAACTACGGCCGCGACCGGAACCGGAATCATCGCCCTGAATTCCGTAACCGGGCTGGTCAACGGCAACGTCAGCACCGTGGGGATTGTCGGTACCGCAGCCCATGTGCATCAGGACCCGGTCAATTTGAGCGGCCCCGTCATCGTCCCGCTCACCCTGACGCCGCCGGTGTCGACCTTCCAGGCACCTCTTGCTGTTTCCACCACCGCCCTGGCCGGCGGAACGGTCGGCTCGGCATACAGCCAGGCCCTCGCCGCGACCGGCGGCACTGCTCCTTACACCTGGGCCGTCTCGGCCGGAACCCTTCCTGCGGGATTGAATCTCGCCGCGGGGGTGATCAGCGGCCCTCCGACCGCGGCAGGGTCCTCGAGCTTCACCGTCACGGTCACCGATTCCGCTACGCCGGCCGCCACGGCAAGCAAGGCGCTTTCCATCAACGTTGCCGCCGCGGCTGCCGCAACGGTTTCGTTTGCAACGCAGATCCAGCCGATTTTCAATGCCAACTGCGTGATCTGCCACACCCCGGGTGGACTTGGCGGATTCATGAGCCTCACTACCGGAAGTGCGTATGCAAGCCTGTTTCAGCCAAGCCTTCAGGCCGGGCTGCTGCGCGTCGTAGCAGGAAATTCTGCTACCAGTCCGCTCTTTCTGCGGATAAGCGGCACAACCGTCGGCAATCAGATGCCGCTGGGCGGGACCCCGTTGAGCGCCGCCGATCAGACCCTGATCAAGAACTGGATAGACCAGGGGGCAGCAAATAACTAGACATTATGTCTGGCGTCACATCCGGCAATTGCTCAACATGAATGCACGTGCCGGATAAATAAGAAGGGTGTTAGCCGCTCGCGGTTAACACCCTTTTTACCGTCCATCGTGACGAACCGCCCAGATGATGACGCACCGGGTGGATCGGCGCGATTCAGAATTACTCAGGCCACTTCCGCGGGGTTATCGGTCGACTGCACGGCGCAGGTGTCGTCGCAGGTTCCCGAACGCGATCGCGCATATTCCCGCGAGTTCGAGCATTCCTTCCACCGCTTTGCCCGAGCTGCCGTTCAGTATTTTGGCGAACGGCTACGGCTGGCGCGCCATCGTGAGCGTCCCGTTCAGGAGCGGGCCCTCACACGTATCGGCGCCGGAATATGAGGCGGTGAGCGAGCTTTGCGTGAATCCTGATGCCGTACCGGTGAGCGTCGCAGAGCATATGGGCGTCACGTCGGCGGGGTTTCCTGTGGGGTTTCCGGCCGGAAACGACATCGTCAACGTCAGCGTCGTTCCGGCTATCGCTCCCGAGAGCGTGCCGGTCTTGTTCCGGTGACAGGAAGTGCAGGTGGTATTTGGCGGTTCGACGGATTGCGTCGTCACGGTTCCCGAGACGCTGGCGTCGGTCTGTGCCAACGTCCAGGTCACGATCGTCCCGCTATTGGCTCCAGTGTTCGCATTCGAGTCCACCCCCGTTCCACTCCATGTGCCCGCCAGGCTGACCGGCTGCGATGCCGCGGCTGGCGACCCGCTCGGAGGCGATGCTGCGGCTGGTGATCCGCTAGGCTGCGATGATGCGGCTGGCGACCCGCCCTGAGTCGATGCTTCGCCAGGCGACCCGCTGCCGGAGGAGCCGCACGAAATCACTAGTGCGGCGAGGGCGGTGGCCGTGATGATCGCTAGAACGGGCTTCATGGAAATCCTAGTAGCATGATCAATTATTATAGTCAAGTATTTTAGTCAAGTATTATGGCGCGCGCCTCAGTGGGAGTGGGATAGGTCCGCTGACCCGGGTTTACCGGTCCCGGGATCACGCCCGGGATTCCGGGCGGCCGAAGAACATGATCGCCGCGCATCGCCGCCTATCCCGCATCGATGCGGCGCATTCCTTTCAGCGATCGCAGCAGAGTTCGCAGCTATCCCGACTCCGACGGCGCCGAGCTCGACGGCGCAGCCGGCTGAATCAGGGCTTCGACGGCCGGCAGGCGTAGCTTTCCGCGCGCTGCCGGTTCCCGCCGACGTAGTGCGGGTAGTCCGGGTAGCGGCACATCGGGCGCGCGGCGGTCACGGCGAACGGCGGCGCCGGCTCCTGCGCCACCTGCACCAGCTCCCCAGGCGCCCTGCCGCGCTCCACCCAGTCGACCAGCACCTCGAGCATGTCCACGCCTGTGGGCGCGCCGACGCCCATGTGGTCTGCACCCGGCGTGACGTACAGGCGCAGGAAATTCTCGGTCGCCTGCCG
>JADGRR010000439.1 GCA_017880745.1 Burkholderiales bacterium | reverse complement strand
TTGAGCGGGTCGGTAAGCGCCTCGAGGATCTCGTTCGACGAGATCGTGAAGCTGCGCGGCACGCCTTCGGAGAGGTTGCGGCCCTTGACCTCGATCTCCTTGACCTCGGAGCCGGGGAAGGCCGAGCCGATGCTCTTCTTGATCATCTCGGCCGTCGGCTCGCCGATCAGCATGCCGTAGTTGCGCCGGATGTAGTTGATGATCGCTTCGTCGAACTTGTCGCCGCCGACGCGCACGCTGCCCTTGTAGACCATGCCGCCGAGCGAGATCACGCCGACCTCGGTCGTGCCGCCGCCGATGTCGACGACCATCGAGCCGCTCGCCTCGCTCACCGGCAGGCCGGCGCCGATCGCCGCCGCCATGGGCTCTTCGATCAGGTAGACATCGCTCGCGCCGGCGCCGAGCGCCGACTCGCGGATCGCGCGCCGCTCGACCTGGGTCGAGCCGCAGGGCACGCAGATGATGATGCGCGGGCTCGGCGACAACAGGCGCGACACATGCACCTTCTTGATGAAAAGCTTCAGCATCTGCTCGGTCACGGTGAAGTCGGCGATCACGCCGTCCTTCATCGGCCGGATGGCGACGATGTTGCCCGGTGTCTTGCCGAGCATCTGCTTGGCTTCCTTGCCCACCGCCTGAATCGTTTTCTTGCCGCTGGGTCCGCCTTCCTGGCGGATCGCGACCACCGAAGGCTCGTCGAGCACGATGCCCTTGCCGCGCACGTAGATCAGCGTGTTGGCGGTGCCCAGGTCGATGGCCAGATCATCGGAAAAATAACCGCGTAAAAATCCAAACATTTGCTAGTGTTCCGTTCCGGGTGAGGGCTGGTAAATGCGTTATAATACCGCACTTTAACGCACCGTTTAAGCGCAAATTCCATGTCCCTGTCTTTGCAGGAAGTTAAACGGGTCGCCTGGCTCGCCCGCATCGAAATTACTGATGCCGAGGCGGAGGCCGCACAAGGCCACCTGAACGGCATATTCAAACTCATCGAGCAGATGCAATCGGTCGATACCGAGGGCGTTGCGCCGATGGCGCATGCCCAGGACGTGGCGCAGCGGCTGCGCGAGGACCGGGTCACCGAAACCGACCAGCACGCACTCTACCAGTCCATCGCGCCGCAAGTCGAAGGCGGCCTGTATCTCGTGCCCAAAGTCATTGAATAGGCACCAGGCGCCGGGGACCGGGAGCCCCGGTTCATCCATGCCCAGCCGCACATGTTGAACGCAACCGTCAAACAGCTTTCGCTCCAGCTCGCGCAGAAGAAAGTCTCCAGCGCCGAACTGACGCAGTTTCATCTGGATCGCATCGCCCGGTTGAATCCCGAACTCAACGCATTCGTGACCGTCGATGCCGCCAGGAGCCTGGCGCAGGCGCGCGCGGCCGACGCGCAGATAGCGGCGGGCAAGGCGCAGCCGCTCACCGGCATTCCCGTCGCGCACAAGGACATTTTCTGCGCCACGGGCTGGCTCACCACCTGCGGCTCGAAAATGCTCGCCAACTTCGTCAGCCCCTACGACGCGCATGTGGTGGAGCGGCTGAACGCGGCCGGCGCCGTGACCCTGGGCAGAACCAACATGGACGAGTTTGCCATGGGCTCTTCCACCGAAACCTGCTTCTGGGGGCCGGTGAGGAATCCCTGGGACCGCGCGCGCGTTCCGGGCGGATCGAGCGGCGGTTCGGCTGCGGCGGTGGCGGCGCGCATGGCGCCGGCGGCGATCGGCACCGATACCGGCGGCTCCATCCGCCAACCCTCTGCCCTCTCCGGCATCTGCGGCCTCAAGCCCACCTACGGCGTGGTTTCGCGTTACGGCATGATCGCGTTTGCCTCCAGCCTGGACCAGGGCGGGCCGATGGCGAAAAGCGCCGAGGATCTCGCGCTGATGCTCAACGTGATGGCGGGTTTCGATGCGCGCGACTCGACCAGCCTCGAGCGGCCGGCCGAAGACTATACGCGTCTGCTCGATGCGTCCCCCATGGGAGATCGCGCCAAGCCGCTCAGCGGTCTGCGCATCGGCGTGCCGAAGGAGTATTTCGGCGCCGGCCTGGGCAGCGATGTCGGGGCGGCGGTGGAAGCGGCGCTGGCGCAATTCGAGCGACTGGGCGCGTCGCGCGTTGAAATCAGCCTGCCCAATTCGGCGCTGTCGGTGCCCGCCTATTACGTGATCGCGCCGGCCGAGGCCTCTTCCAACCTGTCGCGTTTTGACGGCGTGCGCTACGGTTATCGCGCTCCCGAATACACCGACCTCGCCGACATGTACGCGAAGAGCCGGGCGCAGGGCTTCGGCGCCGAAGTTAAACGGCGCATCCTCATCGGCACCTACGTGCTGTCGCACGGCTATTACGATGCGTACTATCTCAAGGCGCAGAAAATCCGCCGCCTGATCGCGCAGGATTTTGTCGACGCGTACGGGCGATGCGACCTGATCATGGGACCGACCTCGCCCAGCGTCGCCTTCGGGCTGGGCTCCATGTCGTCGGACCCGGTGCAGATGTACCTCAACGACATTTACACCGTCTCCGCCAACCTCGCGGGCCTGCCCGCGATGTCCATTCCCTGCGGCTTCGGCGAGGGCGACATGCCGGTGGGGTTGCAGTTGACCGGCAACTATTTCGCCGAGGCGCGCATGCTGCAGGCCGCGCACCGGTATCAGCTTGCGACCGACTGGCATTTGCGGCAGCCGGCGGGGGTGGAGTAGGCCATGGAATGGGAAATCGTCATCGGGCGCGAGACCCATGCGCAGATGCTCGATGCCGCGCACCAGTACCAGACTGCGACCGACCGGCACCAGTCCGTAGCCGATGCCTGACCGGGGACGGACATGAACACGCACGTCAACGTCCGGTCTGCGCGTTTGCCGCTGCTTGCCGCCGTGTCTATCGCCCTGCTGGCCGGCGGATGCGCGGAGACAAAAAAAACCAGCGGGACCGTGGAAAGTCCCAGGCCGGGCCGCGGCACCGAGCCGGCGCAGCCGGCGCCCGCGGTTCCCGCGCGGCCGCCGGTTACGGCCCCTGCGCCCGGCAAGGCACCGGCCCCTATCCCGGATCGTGCGCTCAACATACAGGCGGACTGCACGAGTCGCGATGACCCCGGTTACGCCGAGGCGATAAAGCTGTCGGTCGCCAATGGGCTGGTAAGCCAGCTTGAAGCCACGATCACCGTTCGCAAACGCGGCTCATGCCGTTTCCAACTCGCCGATTTTCGCCAGACGCGCTCAGCGCCCCATGTGGAACTGGTTGCGCGTTCGGGTTCAAGGTGCGCGACGCGCATGTGGTACCAGCAGAACCGCTTCACCGTGGTCTTCAGCGACTGCCCCGAGATGTGCACGCCGCGCGGCGCCGCGGACTACATTTGGCCGATCGAACTGCGACTGTCCGGCGGCGCCTGCAGGTAGGGCAGTTCGACGCAGCCGGCGCGTCACCTAAACTA
>JADGRR010000438.1 GCA_017880745.1 Burkholderiales bacterium | reverse complement strand
AACACCGAGGGCTATGTCCGCGCCGCGTCCAAACACAAGAAACTGCGCATCCACACCGGCACTCACTATCACGCCTTCTACACCGAAGAAGGCCGCATTGACCAGTTGCGGTGGTTCGATTACTGGCTGAAAGGCATCGAGACCGGCATCATGGACGAGCCGCCTGTGAAGCTGATGATACGCACCGGCGGCGGCACGATGAAGGAGTACAAATTCCGCTTCGAAAACGAATGGCCGCTTGCGCGCACGCAGTGGACGAAGTTCTATCTCAAGGCGGACAAGGCGGAGCCCGGGCCCGATACTCAGGTGGAAGGCGGATTGCAGCAAGCGGCGCCGGCACCGGCCTCGGCGGTGACTTATTCCGCGACGGGCACCAGCCATGCGGGTGTCGCGTCCGCTTCTTCGACCATGCTCTCGGCCGGTCCGCAGCATCGCATCGGCGTGTCGTTCGTCACCGCACCGCTGCCCGCGGATACCGAAGTCACCGGCCCAATCAAGCTCGTGTTGTGGGTGTCGAGCACGCAGAAAGACATGGACGTCTTCGCGACGATTCGCAACATCGGCCCCGACGGCAAGGACGTGTGGGAAGTGGGGCAGCAGGGACAGCAGGTGCCGGTCGCGAAAGGCTGGTTGCGTGCGTCGCACCGCAAGCTCGATCCGGAGCAGTCGCTGCCGTACCGGCCGTATCACGCGCACGACGAACGCTGGTGGTTGAAGCCCGGCGAGCCGGTCGAATGCGAAATCGAAATCTGGCCGGCGTGCATGGTGTTCGGCAAAGGGCATCGCATCCGCCTCGATATCCAGCCGCGCGACGGCGTCGGCAGCGCGCCCTACTTGCATTATCCGGCGGCGTACAACACGGGCGGCATGAATACGGTGCACACCGGCGGGAGCCGGCCGTCCTACCTGATGCTGCCGGTTATTCCGCCCAAACAGGATTAAAGGGCAGTGATTCAGTGATCAGGTTGTCGCATCCAAAGGGCGCATGCTTACGGCACGCGCGTGGCGCACCGGAGTGGCGCGCGTTTCAGGTCGGCAATGAATCCGAATCGGGCGGCTCGCCAACCTCGCCGGATCCCGTTTTGCGGGTTTGGGCGCACCTTACAAGCACTGTCACCAGCATCGCAGCGGCCGCGGAGTAAACTATCATCGGCGAGTTTGCCAGCAATCAGCCTAGCCATCATCGTGTCGGCGCTGGCCTGCTGGACAAAGTCCGCCAGCGAAGCGACATCGACCCCCTGCACGGATAGGGCGTCTTCCGTGCGAATGTGCAAATCGTTATCCACTGCGAAACCAGATCTTCATAAAGATGCCATTACACGCGCCGACGATGGCCAAATGCGCCCAACGGCTTCAAGAGATGCTCGAGAATGCGGCAGCGCTCGGTCGCGGGTGCAATGTCATAGGTCTTGCCGACCAGTTCAGGGGTCGTCATGTCGGGCGCGCGGCAGGCACTGCGGGCGCGAATCGGTTTATTCGAGCGCTGCCTCCAGGCACAGTGCAACCGCTCCGGAGCCGAGGGTCGATCCGCCGACTGCGACCGCCAGGTCCATGGCCTCAGCCAATGTGGACATCTGTACAAACACGTAGCGGTGCAGGTTGTCCTTGGAAACCGGCATCATTCGAATAAACTTCACCGTGCCGAACTTGGAGCAATACTTTTCCAGGATCGCCGCTAACTCTGGTTCGGGCAGTCGAATATTTACACGGAGCAAAGCGCTCCCTCCATCAGATCACATAGATAAAGGTAATTTTGGGACATTGTTGCGGGTGCGAATGATGCCTTGATTCTAGTCCGATTGGAGTCGATTGATAAAGGTTCCATCATCGCGCGTTTGTAATACTTACAAAGCTCTCATCGCGGTCGGGACACAGCGTGCAATCCGGCACGCCTTGAGCGTGCGATGACTTCTCAGCGGGAAATTTTGGCGGCGGATTTGCGCCTGCAACATTGCAGCGCCCGGTGCGGCACCGGATTTGAAGGCGTTCGCCATCATGAGCGGCATGCCGAAGCAGAGATTACCATGCTACTACGTTTCCAGCCCCGGCAGCGTGGCCAGCTGACAGCCATTGATCCGCCAACCGCCATCCGCCTCCCGCTGCATCGGATATAGCGCGAGCCACGTGCGTCCTTCGGCGTCGGTCATTCTCACCGGCTGGATGATTTCACCTTCGATCACCGCCGGTGTTTCGAACCGCACGGCCTTGCGCCGGTAAACCACGGGATATGCAGAGCGGACCATGTTGATGAACGCTTCCGGCGTGCCGAATTGCGCGCGGATGCCCTCCGTTGCCAGTGAAAATGCACGCGGTGCGTCGTCGTGCGTGAACGCGTCGAGCTGATCGGCGATCACGGCGCGTATGGCGAGCGCATCCCGGGGGCTGACTTCCGCAGCCGGCAATGCGGCGGAGGTGCCAAACAGGATCAGGGCCAGCAGGAACGGTCGCATCATGAATAAGTCCAGGAGATCTGGCTGCTCGCGGCCGGATTCGCCGGCTATTGCTGCGGTACGCCTGCTTCCTTGACCACTTTCGCCCATTTTTCAGTTTCCGCGCGGATAAACGCGGCGAATTGCTCGGGCGTCGAGGGCGCGGGATCGACGCCCTGTTCCATGAGGCGGCGCTGCACGTCGGGGGCGTTCAGCGCCTTGTGCAGATCGGTATTGAGCTTCGCGAGTATCGGCTTGGGCACCGCGGCGGGCGCACACAGCCCGTACCACACCGTGACATCGACGGCCACGCCGGCTTCGATCATCGTCGGCACGTCAGGCAAATGCGCGGTGCGTTTGGGCGACGTGACCGCGAGCGCGCGCGTTCGCCCGGATTTTATGACCGACAGTTGCGTCGACATGTTGTCGAACATCGCGGGGATGTGGCCGCCGAGCAGGTCGACCAGCGCCGGCGCGCCGCCTTTGTACGGCACGGGCACGACGTTGACGCCGGTCGTCAACCGGAACAATTCCAGAGTCATGTGCGGCGAACTGCCCGCGCCGGGATGCGCGATCGCAACCTTGCCGTTGTTCGCTTTGGTGTAGGCGATGAATTCGCTGACCGATTTCGCCGGCACCGTCGGGTTGACGACGAGCACGTTGGGCGTGGTGCCGATCAGCGACACCGGCGCGAAATCCCGGTAGTGATCGTACGGCAGTTGCTTGTAGAGAGACGGCGCTACGCCGTGCGACCAGATTCCGCAGAAGAGCAGCGAATAGCCGTCGGGCACCGCTTTGGCCGCGATATCCGTGGCGATGGTCCCGCCGGCCCCCGCCCGGTTGTCGACCACGAGCTGCTGGCCCCAGATCTCGCTCAATTTGCCCGCCACGATGCGCGCCGTAACGTCGACGCCGCCGCCGGGCGCGAAGCCCACCAGCAGGCGGCCCGGCTTGTCCGGATACGGCTGCGAGTACGCCGTGGCGGCAGCCAACAGAAACAAT
>JADGRR010000437.1 GCA_017880745.1 Burkholderiales bacterium | reverse complement strand
GCCGTTGCCGCACAGGCGGCGCCGCAGGAGCCGCTGTGGAGCATGGCTAAAAAAGAAAAGCCGGCGGCCGTCGACACGCTGCGCGATCTGGTCAACATCGAGTCGGGCAGCCGCGATAAGCCGGGCCTGGACCGCCTCGCCGCATTGATCGGCGAGCGCCTCGCCGCGCTCGGCGGCAAGGTCGAATTCTACGAGCCCACGTCCGCCGACACCTACCGCCTCTACGACACGCCCAAGGACATCGGCAAGGTCGTCATCGCGCGCTTCGCCGGCAGCGGCACGCGGCGCATCATGCTGCTCGCGCATATGGACACGGTGTACGCGCATGGCACGCTCGGCAAGCGGCCTTACCGCGTCGATGGCAGCCGCGCTTACGGTCCGGGGATCGCCGACGACAAGAGCGGCATCGCCATGATCCTGCACACGCTATCGCTCTTGCGCGCACTCGATTTTCACGACTACGGTACGCTCACCGTCGTCATCAACGGCGACGAGGAGATCAGTTCCCCCGGCGCGCGCAAGCTCATCCAGAGCCTGGGCGCGGAGCACGACTTCGTGTTCTCGTGCGAGCCGACGTCCGTGAAACGCGACGAGATCGCGCTCGCCACCAGCGGCATAGGCGCGGCGAGCCTGACGGTGCATGGCAAGTCGGCGCATGCCGGGGTCAACCCGGAGCTCGGGCGCAATGCCATCATCGAGCTTGCACACCAGATGCTTCAGACCAGGGACCTCTCCGATGCGGAGCGCGGCATCAAGTTCAACTGGACTCTGGTGAGCGGCGGCAATACGCGCAACGTGATACCCGAACTGGCGACGGCGTCGGCGGACGTGCGTGTGCGCCGGGTTTCCGACCTCGACGTGATCGAAAAGCGTTTTCGCGATCGCGTGCAAAACCAGTTGATACCCGACGCCAAGGTCGAGGCCGGCTTCGAGCGCCGGCGCGCGCCGCTCGAAGTGACCGACGCTTCGCGCGCGCTGGCGAAGAAGGCGCAGGCGATCTACGCTGAAATGGGGCGCACGCTATCCGTGGACGAAAGCGGCAACGGCGGCGGCACCGATGCCGCCTTCGCCGCCGCCTCCGGCAAGCCGGTGACCGCGGAGAGCTTCGGCCTCCCGGGCTACGGCTACCACTCCTCCGAAGAGGAGTACGTGGACCTCGACAGCGTCGAGCCGCGGCTCTACCTCCTGACGCGGCTGGTCATGGATGCCGCGCGCGGGCGCTGAGGCCCGGCTCGCGCGACCGTCCGGCCTTCTGCCCGATCAGCAGAATCTCGATATGCGGTTGTGGGAGCGAGCTTGCTCGCGAATTGATGGAAACCGGGGTCAGACTGAGCTGCCCCGGGTCTTCCGGACACTTTTGAGTGGAGTCACAATACGCTTGGAGGTGTCACATGGGCAAGGAGAGGACGACGGTCAATGCGGATCGGAAGCGACAGCGGTATTCGTAGGCAAGGAGCACTTTCTCCCGAAAGGCGGGATCGCGGCGGCGCGGAGCATCCGCGACTCCGCGCTATGCCGCGACAGGCGTCAGACTGTACACCCGGGCAATCTGTGTCGCCGCCTTATCATCGCAGAGCTTTCTTCACCAGATCCACGCACTCGTCATAACTTCGCCGGAAATCAAGAACGTCCAGCGCGCCGAATGCCTCGCGCAACGCCGCGTCTTGCGTGTCGATTCTTTTCAGTACCACTTCCCGGCGGCTCTCCAGAATATGCCCGATCGGCACCAGCGCTTCGGGCTCTTTCTCGATCACCAGTGCCAGATCGAATATGTCGCGCGCCGTAAACAGCGCTCCCCGGTGCCAGACCTTCTTGGCGATGATTTCCGAAGATGTCTCCACCCCTACATCCCGCCCGAACAGGGTCTCGACGACTGCCGGCGCTTGCGTCAACGGCGTGCACGCCACGAAATCGATTTCGCCTTCGTCAAAGTACAGTTTCAGGAAGCCAGCCTGCTCCAGATAATTCGATACCAGTGACTCGGCCCCGGCATTGAGACGCGGGGTCAGATAGCCGAGCCACTGAGCGTCGGGGACAAAGATATCCACGTCCTTGCTGATGCGATGGCGGTGCCTGCGCATCAGCACGGTTCCCCCGCCAAAGCTCCAGCCGTCTTGCGTCGCGCCCGCGGCAACCGCCGCGTCGATGATCGAAAGCGCGTGCTGGAAGAGCCTCTCCCAGGCTTGCAGCCGTTGGTCGGGCATCTGCGCGCTCATTGCGGAATATTCAGCGCCTGCGCCAGCCTGGCGAGGTTGTTCTCGACCTTGCCCGGCCGTGCCCATGTGCCCACCTGCCCGGCCAACCCGTCGAGCAGCGCTCGCGGCGCTTCTTCGAGCAACCTGCGCAAATGCGGGCCGCGGTTGCGCGGCACTTTGCCCGAGAGCAGCGCGTGAACCAGTTCGTCCTCGGTGAGCGCGTGACGATACGGCACATTGGCCATGATGCACGCCATGCGCAGGAAATCCGGCCCGCGTCTTTTCGGCGCCGGCACGACCGACAAGTCCAGACCGAGCCGGTCGAGCACGTTCTGCATCTTCTTCACGCCGAGGTCCGGGAACAGCCCGTTCTCGAGCTGGTTCAAAGTTGTGCGGGACAGCCCGGCGCTTTCCGCCAGCCCGGCCTGAGTCAGTCCGTGCGCGGTGCGCGCCTCGCGGATCAAGCCCCCGATCTCCTGCAGCCGCATTGGGTTCGGTCCCGTGATGTTAAATATGTTTAACATCATAACCGGCCCCGAACGTCTTTGCAACAGGTAAGCTGGTTCCCTAAATTTCCCGTAGAGCCGTATCCAGAGCGCATCTCCAGCCACCACCTCCCGATGGAAGCAGGGCTTAGGCCCCGTCTGTCTTCACTGCCGTCACCACCAACTCCAATTTGCATCGTGGTTGTGCCAGGCTCGAAACACCGGATCGAATTCAGCGTCGGCCAGCCAACGTCGCAGCATGCGGTCGTTTGCAGTGCGGATCCGGTGATCGAAGGTCTTGCGATACCAGCGCGGCGCAGAGCTGCGCAGCGTGATCTCCCTATCGGAATGAAAACGGGCAATTGCCTTGCGCCCGGCTTTGGATCGGGGGTCAAGCTGTACCCAGTGGCCGAACGGAAGTCGAGACTCCCAGTCGTGCAGCACCCAGTAATACTCGTGACGCTCCCGCTTGCGGCGAAACGTACGTGCCATGACATAGCTCCAGAAGTTGGTAACTACGGCATGGCGACCTCCTTTTCCTTTTGGGTGAATTTGGAATTCATCATTGATTAACGCTGGTCAGCCAATTTCGCTGACGAGGCCCGTGTTCGCGCCGATCCGCCCCGCTACTCCCGCGCCGGCTCCTTGAACACTTCCGCCCGGTGCCAGGCCAGAAACTCCGGACGCGGCAGGCATTCCCTGCCTTGCGGCTGAATCAGCCCGACGCCGTGGTGAGCGAGCAGCTTCGCTTTG
>JADGRR010000436.1 GCA_017880745.1 Burkholderiales bacterium | reverse complement strand
GTCAAACGCGTTGCTCTGGCTGCGTGCCGAGGACTTCCGGTTTTCCCCTGTGAACAGACACCATCAGACCGGGCCGACTGGTCCGCTTCGTGCTGCCAAAAGCTGACCTCGCAACTCAGTGAGAAGCGCGCTCCAGCCCGTTGACTTTGATGACCGGATCGACACTGGCCGACATCGGAGTCAGCGGAGAGGAGGACTGAGGACTTGGCTGAACGGGCGGCTGATTATTCTGCTTAGTTTTTTGCTTCTGCTTTGCTTTTGCCGCTCCAAACCCCAACACATTCCGAAACGTCTGAATGTTTGCACCGTTATCTTGAAACCCCCTTCTCAGGTCATCGTGCCCGGCATGAAGCACTTGATTACTTTGCCGGGTATGCCGCTGTGACCGGTCCAACTGTCGTAATACCAGACCAGCGTACGGCCGTCACGATTCGGCCCCGTCACCACGGCCTCGTCGGGCACGTCTGCCCACACGCCATCAAGCCTGACTTTGTAGTGACTTCTCGGCTTGTTCTGTGTCTCCCAGTCACTCGGTTCGACGTGCGCCGAGTCTGAGCCATCGCAGCAGGGACCCTTCCCGCTCTCTAGCTTCTCATACCACCGGTCCAGCTCGGGATGCGACGCATCGTGGGCCTCCGCCGGCGAGATCGCCATGTAGCACAGTATCGCCGCGCCCGCGGCGAACACCGTCGATCTCGCCGTTGAGGTAGATCGCCTTGCGCGTTCCCTGCAGGTTGAGGCCGTCGAGCTGCTGGCTGTCGCGCCACGTGGAGCGGCTGGACCTGCGCGACCACGATGGCTTCGAAAGGTGCGTACGCCGTAAGGCCACATCATTTCGCGCTCTCCATCTCTTCTTGAGGGGCTGCGAGCGGCAGTTGGTAACCCCGTAATCGCCTCAGCGATAGCCCATCAGCCTTGGGCAGCTTACTCGATCTGGACCATCGATAATACTTTCTAGAACCGCCGGACGTCGGCTGTGGGTCAAACTGAGAAGAACTCACTGCGAGCAAATGTCGTCTGGGTTACCTCTGAAAGCGGACATTCCTTAACACGGTCGGCACTTCGCATTTGTGCCAACGGAGGAAGTCGGGGCTTCGATCATGCCGACCATCTTTTGTCTGCGTGGCTTGACGTATGAAAAGTCGCCCTCGATGTTCCAACGGCGGACCACGTTCATTTTTCGACCGCTACGGTGATCGGGTACGTGTCTGCTGCTCCGTTACGTACGCGGCTAACGATTGAGCCGGCGGCGGCGTGCTTTTCTCAGCGTTCGCCGGCTGCTAACCTGCTGTGACTGAGTTGTGGGATGAATTGGTATGCTAGGGTCGCCATCGAACTGGACAGGGTATCGCGGCGCGCTGGCGGTGGCGATCGCCCTGTTGACGCTTCTATCGACCGGTCCCACGTTTGCGGAGAAGCGCATCGCGCTGGTGGTGGGCAATTCCACCTATCAAAACATCACTCGCCTCGACAATCCCCGGAACGATGCGGCACTGATGGCCGATACGCTTCAGAGTCTCGGCTTCAACCTGGTCGGCGGACACGCCCAGCTCGATCTGGACAAGTCGTCACTGGACAACGCGGTGCAGAACTTTGGACGGCAGGTCCAAGGCGCCGACGTTGCTTTGTTCTACTACGCCGGCCACGGCGTCCAGGTGAGCGGTTCGAACTACCTGGTGCCGGTCAACGCCAATCCAACGCGCGAGGCCGACGTGGATTTCCAGATGGTGGACATCAACCTGGTGCTGCGCCAGATGCAGGGTTCGGGCACGCGGCTCAACATGGTGATCCTTGACGCCTGCCGGAACAATCCCTTCGGCGCCCGTGGTTTGCGCTCCTCCGAAGGCGGCCTTGCCCAGATGCGCGCGCCGGAAGGCACGTTGATCTCCTACGCAACTCAGCCCGGCAGCGTTGCCCAGGACGGCGGCGACGGCCATAGCCCCTATACCAAGGCGCTAGCGGTGACCATCAAGCAGGCCGGGCTCGACATCTTCCAAACCTTCAACCAGGTAGGCCTCGCTGTGAAGCGGGAGACCGGCGGAGTGCAGCAGCCCTGGGTGTCCTCTTCGCCGATCGACGGAACCTTCTATTTCGTTGCGCCCGCAGCGACGGCGGCGCCCCAAATTGCAATTGCGCCGCAACAGCAGCCGCGGCTCGCCGATACGCTTCGGCCGGATCCCGACTTCGTCCCGATCATGGATGCCGCGTTGCTGCGCGAGCTGAGCGAGCGGCTTTATGAACACAATTTCGATCCGGAAACCCCCTACGGCAAGAACGGCATGAAACTCGCGATCAGCAAGTTTCAAGAAAAGAGCAATATGACGCCGTCGGGCGAGGCTACCGAAGGCGTGCTGACACGGTTGCGAAAGCTCGAAGACCTGAAGCCGTGGGGATCGATAGTCTATGGTCCGGACAGCGAAAAATGGGGAATTTCCTGGAATCATGCCTCGCGCAGGGCGGCCGTTGAGGACGCCCGGTCTAATTGCGGATCTAGCAAATGCCCGATTGAATTGAGCTTCTATGGAAGGAGTTGCGGTGCGTTCGCAATCTCGGGCAAATCCTGGTCGCTGGTTCAACGTGACACTGTCCAAAAAGCGAAAGACGCCGCGCTTGACGATTGCGGCAGGACTGGCAAATCTTGCCGCGTCATCGGCGCGGTTTGCGCTGACGGTTCGGGCCGCTAGATTTTAACCCAGTCAATAAGCCAGGTGATCATGCAACACCCCATCCGAAGCCGGATCAAAATCACCCTATTTTGTATGTCATCCATCGTCGCAATCGGTCTGAGCGCCGCGTTCGCACAATCCGGCAGCACCGGCGGCAGTATTGGCAATGACGAAAAATCGCTATCCGGTTCGCGCGATGCGCCTCGGACTGTTGAACCCACAAAGGCGGCACGGCGCAGCAAGCCTGACGCCGAGGAGCCGCGCCGCGGTTCTCGAACGAGCGGCCGCGCTGGCGGCGGAGGCAATTTCGACGGCGCATGGGCTACCGTCAGCGTCGGCTGCGGGGGTACCGCCAACGGCGCTATAGTCATCACGAGCGGCAGGATTCTGGGGGAAGGCCTTTCTGGTCATATCAGTCCGAACGGTTCCGCGACAGCCGCTGGAGCTGCTAGAGGCGTTACCTGGACTAGTTCCGGCCGTTTTTCGAGCCGCAGTGGCTCCGGTTCGTACCGGCGCTCCGACGGATGTGTCGGAAGCTGGACCGCGTCAAAACAGTAGCGGCGAATGAATAATGGCTCCTGGCGATGGGCCACGCAGTCCGTCGGCTTCCACCATCCTCTTCATTGGAAACCAATGCAGATACTAAATCGGTGAATCGGTAACGCCTGATGCCACTGCGTGGAGGGCAAGGGGCCCATCGCTCTCACGGTCGGATCCGCCGAGTTCACGCTGCCGACGACAGGTTTGACTCAACCTTTGTCACGTTTCA
>JADGRR010000435.1 GCA_017880745.1 Burkholderiales bacterium | reverse complement strand
GGGGCCGCGGGCGCCGATGAACTCGGCGAACTGGGAGTGTCCCATGGCCAGGGTGCGAAGCAGGAAGCGGCGATCGAAAACGTAGGGTTCTTTCTCAATCGCATCGCGGAGGTCTTCTGTACGACGCGCGATTTCCTGTTCGAGAACGGAATCTCCGTTGCCTTTTGCGCCCCGCGCTAGCAAACTTTCGAGCAGGCCTAACTGCTCGCGGCGCGAATGGTCGGTGTAGTAGCGCGACATTTCGTCGGCGAAGGAATCACATCCTGGGAATGCGGAGGCGAAGATCACGCCGGTTTCTTCGCGCAAGGCGTCGGGCAGGGCCCAGCGATCCTGCAACTGCGTGCCTTTGGTGGTGGTCTTGTAGCGCATAACGAGCGGGATGCCGGCATCGCGCAAGGCATCGAGACCCACGGCAATCGCCAGTTGGGTGACGCGGTCGAGGGCGGCGCGGCGGTCGGCGGAGATGCCGAATTCCGTTTCCAGGTTGAATTCGCCTCCACGGCCCGCCAACTTGATGACGTCAGCTACGTTGTTGATGGTTTCGAAGGTCGGTCCGCCGTTGTCGCTTTTGACCAGGCGGGTGATGTGCTTGTCGAGCATGGCCCTGCGCAGGCGCGTGGGGATGAGATCGATGAACTGATCACCGCGCAGGATGCGGGCGAGGTTGGCGTCATCGAAGATGTGATCGGTGCCGGGCAGGCCCAGGGCGGCGCCGGTGATCACGACTGGATCTTTCGACGGGGCGGATTCCTTGCCGTGATGAATCTGCGCGGCACGCTCGAGGACGTCGGCGAAGAAGTGGCCGAGTTCGGTGTAGTGATCGGGAGTCGATGGTTGAGCCGACCGAGGTACCTCTGGGGCTAAAGCCCTTGCAATGGAGGCCGGTTTAGTCGCAGCGCTGGAAGCGCTGCGCCACCCAAAAGCCGGATCAGCAGATTGAGAAGCCGCACTGGCAGGTTGAACAGGCACGACATCGATTTCTTTCGGTGCTATCGCTGGCGCGGGTGCCAGTGAAATGGTTTTCGCCTTCTCGATCGAGGCGGCAGCCGTGCCGCGTCCGAGTCCAGCTGCGTAGAGGCCGCACAGAGCTTGGTTGAACGATCCGATGTCGCCGAACTTGGGGTGATTTGTGAAGAGCGAAACTACGTCACCGCGATCGCCGAGAACATCCTCGGCAAATCCTTGCAGTGCCTTCTTGGGCCCAACTTCCACGAAGATGCGCGCGCCCGCTTCGTAAAGAGTGTGCAGACCCTTTACGAACTGCACGGGGGAAGCAACCTGCTTGGCGAGCAGATCGCACATCTGCGGAACAACACCAGGTCCGGTGGGATAGAACTCGCCGTTGACATTGGCGACGATGGGCAGGCGTGGCGACTGCATGCGAAGGCGAGCGAGTTCCTGCCGCAGCGGCTCGCTGGCCGGGGCAACAATCGAGGTGTGGAAAGCATGACTGACTGGCAGTGGAGAGACTTCGTATCCTGCAGTTTGGAGAACCTGCATGGCTTTCGTAACCGCATCGCTGGCGCCTCCGATCACGGCCTGATGGTCGCTGTTGATGTTGGCGATCACGACGTAGCCGTTGATTGTCTTCAGGATTCGTTCGACTTCTGGCAGCGGCGCAAAGACGGCGGCCATCTTGCCGGTATCGGCTACGGCCATGCGGGTCATACCGCGACCACGCGCGCTGACGGCTATCAGGGCATCCTCGAAGGGCAAA
Organism: Burkholderiales bacterium; assembly: GCA_017880745.1. Classification (GTDB taxonomy): domain Bacteria; phylum Pseudomonadota; class Gammaproteobacteria; order Burkholderiales; family SG8-39; genus 2-12-FULL-64-23. Next base: position 1,724 of record JADGRR010000435.1, on the reverse strand, counting down.
GCTCCTGCGGCGACCAGTGCTCCGTACTCGCCGAGGCTGTGTCCCATCGTCATGTCGGGCTGGATACCGTAGGCGGCGAGGAGGCGCGTGAGCCCGAGATCGATGGCCAGCACGGCTGGCTGCGTGATGGCGGTTTGGCGCAGGTCTTCGTCAGCCTTGGCGACGGCGACAGGGTCGGCCTGGTCCACGAAAATGAAGTCGGTCAGAGGCTTGCCGAGCAGGGGAGTCATCACGCGATCGGCCTCGGCGAATGTTTCGGTGACAATTGGTTCCGATGTGTAGAGCGGCCGCAACATGTTCACGTACTGCGAGCCTTGGCCTGTGTAAAGGAACGCGACTTTGGGCGCTGCACCTTGACCGCGGAAGATACCTTGGGCGCGCAGAGCTTTCCACATCGCGGGCTGATCCGCGGCAAATGCTTTGAGTGCTTTGGCAGACTTGTCCGCCAGTTCGGCGGGGTCAGCATAATCAATGGCCAGGCGCTGGGAAGCGCGCAGATCGGCTTCGGCGGGCGCTGCAGGCGCGGGGGCGCGGCCCGATTGAGCATCGCTCATGATGGCGCGAAGACGGTCCGCGAGTTCTGACTCGGTGGCAGCGCCGATCAGTAGCGCGCCACGAAGCGGCGTCTTACAGGCGGACAGAGAGACAGAGGACACAGCGGGAGAGGAAACTTCCTTCACAGTCATAACAACCTCATTCATCGCAGTTTGTGGAAGGGTGCCGACGGCTACCGATCGCTTTCCATTTCCGGTGAGTCGGTGGGGAATGTGCTCTTCGAGCACGAGATGGAAATTGGTGCCGCCGAAACCGAAGGCGCTGACGCCAGCCCGGCGCGGAGTGTCCGAAGGGACGTTCCAGGGCCGCAGTTCGGTATTGACATACAGAGGAGAGTGGGCAAAGTCGATATCGGGGCTGGGATGCTCGCAGTGGACGCTGGGCGGTAGGACTTTGTCGCGAAGCGCGAGAGCGGTCTTCAGCATTCCGGCTGCGCCTGCGGCTCCTTTCAGGTGTCCGATGTTCGATTTGACCGAGCCGAGCGCCACGGAATGTATGGGTAGATGCTGGCTGCTGAGCAAGTCGGTGATGCACTGCGCTTCTACCACATCGCCCACGCGGGTGGACGTGCCGTGGCCTTCCATCAGAGTTGCGGTCGCGGGCGATAGACCGGCATTCTGCCAGGCGCGATCGAGGCAGAACTTCTGGCCGACCGGGTTGGGAGCGGTGATGCCTTTGCCTTTGCCGTCGCTCGATGCACCGATGCCGCGAAGAACCGCGTAGATCTTGTCGCCATCGCGCTCGGCGTCGGCCAGACGCTTCATCACGAAGATGGCAGAGCCTTCGCCCATGACAAAGCCGTCGGCGCCCTCGGCATAGGGACGCGTGCCGGTGGCAGAGAGCGCGCCGATCTTGCAGAATTTCACGAAGGTCTGGACGCCCATGTTGCGGTCAATGCCCCCGGTGATGACAGCGTCAAAACTGTTAGAGACCAATCCCTCAACGGCGGCGCTCATCGCGGCCATGGCGGAGGCGCAGGCTGCGTCGCAAATAAAGTTCGGGCCGTGGAAGTTGTAGATGTTCGCAATGCGTCCGGCAATGCAGTTGGCCAATTCGCCGGGCATGCTGTCTTCGGTAATTTCGGGCAAGCGCTTGCCCATTCGCTCATGCAGTTCGCGCGTGATTCCGGCACGAACTTCCTCAGGAAGGGCGGCGAAGCTAGCGATCTC
>JADGRR010000434.1 GCA_017880745.1 Burkholderiales bacterium | reverse complement strand
CACCGTAATCACGGCCAACGACAAGAAGTGCACGATGCGCAGCACGTCGAGATTGGGTTTGTCGATCGGATAGATCGCATCGCTAACGAACTTCGGTACGAACACACCGAGGCGCGGGAAATACCAGGTCATGGCGATGCCGAACGCGAACAGCACGTAGGCGACCGCGAGTCCGAAAATCACCGGGGAAGTGAGCCAGCGCGCGAGTCGTTGCGCGCCGCCGAGCGCGCACCAGGCTCCAAACACGAACATCAATTGCCAGGCAAATGGATTGAATACCCAGTCGCCGTTCGGATAGGCCGGAATGCTCCAGTCGAACCACCATGTCAGCGCATAAAACATCGCCGAGGTGGCGAGCGCGAGCGATGGCGTGCGCAGCAAGAGCCACAACATCGGCGGAAACCACAGCAGCAGCACGATGTAGAGCGGCAGCACGTCCATGTTAACCGGCTTGAATTTCAAAATGAGCGCCTGAAAAATGGTGATTTCCGGATTCTTCAGGAAATCGAGCACGCCCATTTCCTCGGTGTAGAGCGGGTTGTCGAAACTGTGCGCGACATAGGCGATCTCGGCGAGATAGATCGCAAACAGAAAAACGTGCGCGACATAGATTTGCCAGGCGCGCTTGAGCACGCGGGCGCTGGCGACGATGAAGCCGTGCTGCTGCATGGCGCGGCCATAGACGAAGGCCGCGGTATAGCCGGAGATGAATACGAAAATCTCGGTGGCGTCGCTGAAGCCGTAATTGCGGATGGTGATCCAACTCACCGCATTGGACGGAATATGATCGAGAAATATCAGCCAGAGCGCGATGCCGCGAAACAGGTCAAGCCGCAGATCGCGTTCGGTTGATAGTTTGATCATGGACGGCTTTTCTTTCGTACGGTCTTTCGGCCATACTCCCCGGGCAGGGTCGAAGAACAAGCCCAGACGGCGTAACTAAGGCCTATAGATAGATGTATCGCGCCGTAACCCGCAAGATCGAGATCACGGTGACGCCCCGCTTCGTGTCGGAGCGCTCGTCGCCCGGTAACGGCTATTATTTCTGGGCCTACACCATCGACATTGCCAATCTGGGTACCGAGACGGTGCAACTCAAGACGCGCCATTGGCGCATCACCGACGCTTTCGGGCGGCTGCAGGAGGTCAAGGGCCCGGGCGTGGTCGGCGAGGAACCGACCCTCAAGCCGGGCGAGTCGTTCGAATATACCAGCGGGGTCCCGTTGCCCACGCCGTCCGGCTTCATGGTTGGCAGCTATGGCATGGTGACAGCGGCCGGCGAGCATTTCGATATCGAAATCCCCGCCTTCTCGCTCGATTCATCTTACGCCGAGCGAACCATCAACTGACTACGGCTTAACGACGTCCGGCAGGCAACCCTTGAAACGGTCGAGCGCCTGGCGCGGCAGGATGGCGAGCACTGCGCCAGCTTGAACATGATCCTGCACGGCTACGAGTTGTGGCTCCGGCAATGCGACGCAGCCGTTGGTGCCGGTTCTCCCAGGCAATTGCAGGTGGATGAAAATGCAGGACCCGGCCCGCGCCTTGCGGTCGCTGGGATAGTCGACCAGCAGGCCGCGGGCATATTCCGGCGGCCGCCGCATATTCTCGCCACTCACCTTTGAGCCAATCTCGCTGCGTGTCGTGATGGTGTTGTAGGCGGGCGAGGAAAGATCATAGACGCAGGTCGTGCCCTCGGTGATGCGCAGGTAACCCGGCCGATCCGACACGGCAAAACCGAAGCTGCGGCCGATCTTAAAAAAACCCGCCGGAACGCGTTTGTCGCCTTCCACCTTCACCGGCTCGCCTTTGCGCGCAAATGAGCGAAACGCATGCGCCCAGCCGACGCCTTTATGGCCGATCAGGGCCGTCGCCGGGCCGCCGCTTAACTGCCACGGCGCAGTCGGCGCGGCGCGCTCAAATCGCTGCACGGTCGCGGTGGTGCTGGTGAACGTATCGGCGGTGACGAGAACCAGCCGGCGCGCCGACGCGAGCGGTTGCGGGCAGCTTTGCGCCTGCGCGATTTGTGGCGCGAGCAGCAGAAACATGAACAACGAAAATCTGCGCGGGAATGAGCGGGGTTTCATCAACTCGCCTTCGCCTCGACCTCGCCCGGCGCGAACACATAAGTCGCGCTGCAGAATTCGCAGGTGACGGAAATCTTACCGTCCTCGACCATGTGGTCGCGATCGTCCTGCGAAAAGCTTTTCAGCATGCCCTCGACGCTGTCGCGCGAGCACGAGCACGCCGCATGCACCTCGCTGCCGCGGAAGACGCGCACGCCCGGCTCATGGAACAGCCGATAGACCAGCCGCTCGCTGGAAACTTCCGGGTCGATCAGTTCGACATCCTCGACGGTCTCGATCAGGGCTCGGCCCTGCACCCAGGCATCGTCTTCCGGCAGCGTGTGCGGGTCGGTGCCTTCCGGCGCATCGCCGGGATCGAGGTCGGCAACGCGTGCGCGTTCCGGCGACTTGGGCAGGAACTGCAGCAAGATGCCGCCGGCTCGCCAGCGATGGCTGGCGCCGCCAAGGCCAGCGCGCAATTCTTCTGCAACGGCGAGACGCACCCGCGTCGGGATCTGCTCGGAGCGATGAAAATATTCGTGCGCCGCGTCTTCCAGCGAGCCGCCTTCGAGCGCGACCAGGCCCTGGTAGCGGTTCATGTCCGGACCCTGGTCGATGGTCATGGCGAGATGGCCGTGGCCGAGCAGCGCGCCGCCATCCGCCTTGCCGGATGCGATCGCCGCGGTGACGCGATCTTTGTCGATGCGCGCGCAGGCGCGCACCCTGCCGGGCGCGGTGAAGTCCACCACCAGCATGCGCACCGGGCCGTCGGTCTGGGTCTGCAAAATAAAGCGGCCGTCGATCTTCAAGGCCGAGCCGAGCATAATGGTGAGCACCACGGCCTCGCCCAGGAGCTTGGCCACCGGCACCGGATAAGCGTGCCGCGTCAGAATCTGGTCCACTACCGGCCCGAGCCGCACCACGCGGCCGCGCAGGTCGAGCGCAGCCACTTCGAATGGCATAACGGTGTCGTCAGCGCTGGTCGCCGCCGGTTCCCGCGTGGGAATTGCGATTTCGGGATTGCTCATCGGCCTTATGTAGCGCTATCCGCGCCGATTGCTACCGGGCGTCCACGTGCAGGCACCAGGCCAGCAGGCCCTTCTGGGCGTGCAGCCGGTTTTCCGCCTCGTCGAACACCACCGATTGCGGTCCATCCATCACCTCGTCGGTGACTTCCTCGCCGCGATGGGCCGGCAGGCAGTGCATGAACAGCGCGTCCGGCTTGGCCTTGGACATCAGCCGGGCATTGACCTGATAGCGCTTGAGCACATTGTGCCGATGCTTGCCGTCGCGGTCGCCCATCGACACCCAGGTGTCGGTGACCACGCAGTCGGCGTCCTTCACCGCGGTTTCCGGATCCTCGCCGATCTTGATCGCGGCGCCGGACGATTT
>JADGRR010000433.1 GCA_017880745.1 Burkholderiales bacterium | reverse complement strand
TCCGCGAGCGAAATGGAAAATGGCAATAAGCGGGAAAGGCGTTTCTGGCGACCAAATTCCGTGGGAGTTTCGAAGGCCAGAGAACGGCACCGCCGATGCTTACGTGAATCCTGGCCGTCGCCTGTGCGATTGACCTTTTCTTCTGGCCGGCCGGGGCTTTGCGATTCAAAATCACTCTTGCCCGCGGCAAAAACGTCCGATATTAAGTATGCCGATCTCGATCAATCAACCCCTTACAGCCGTCTAACTCATAGAAATATCGGACGATCCCAAGCGTTTTTATTTTGACCTATCAAGTACTTGCGAGCATTCGCTGTATAGTCTACGAACCCGCACGCCTCCGTTTCATTTCAAAGAGATATACGCGGGTTGTGACGTAAACGTGCCGAGCGCCCGCGTTTGACCCAATCCGGCCAGCCGCGAACGTCCGCATTGCGGCACACTAGTCAGCTCGTTTGCTTCCCTAATGAGTCGCGGGCTACTGCCGTTTTACCCCCTCGCCTTACGCCGCCACCGTATAGCCGGAGCCCTCCGGCCCCGCTTCGTTTAGGTTTTGAAGCACGGCCGGCGGGGGAGACGGGGAAATCTAGACGTAATTCACACTGCGTGTCGCGCCCCCCGTCGCGCGCTGCATACCCGAGCAACGAAAGCGGCGTCGCTCTGCGTCACGATGGGTTCAGCTGAGTAGGAGGCAAAATGGCAGGTGACAACGTCGACGCGGTGCGCCATCCAGTGTTAGTCATGCGCGCCCAGCCTTTCGTGAGGCTGATCGCTCTGGTCTTTTCGATTGTGGGCATCGCTGTTTTCTTCCGACTCGGCACGCACCGAGACGTGATCCGTGCACCTGAATCACCGCCCGAAGCTTCGGCCATGGCCCCTGAGCTGGTGGCGACGGCTCATGCCCAATCCGAAGTAGTCCCGGAAACAAGGCGTTTGCTTCACGATTCCGGGGTCATTTCATTCGAAGCGTCGACGGTCCACGCCAGCGCAGTGCAGTCGCTGGTCGCGATCTCTGTGAAGCGCCCGCCAGCGACAAGTCGCGGGGCATTCCTGTGGCGAGTGGAACGCGGTACTGCGCAGCCTGGTGTCGACTATGAACGGATACAACCGCAGGTCGTCAGGTTTATTGAAGGACAAACAGTCCGCACCCTGTTCATTCCGCTGATTAATAGTCCCGCGACATCAGTACAGCGTGGCCCTCGCACTTTTACCGTGGCGTTGGAGCGGGTAAAAGGCGGCCCGGCGCTGGGTCGCTTCGCCCGCGTCACAGTAACAATCGATCCACCGCCGACCTCGAGCCCCATGTAACAGGCCGGCCGCGCTACAAGAATTGCACACCAAGGACAAGGTGAAGGCTGGTGAATGACTGCTTTCGCAGGTCTGCGCTCTTGTCTCGAGCGGCCGGTTCTGGCCGAGACTGTGTGATAAGTCGCCGGTTCTGAGCGCGGCGAAGCGGCATTGAGATTCTTTGGCGCGGGGATTGCACAGACTCCAGCGTAGGAACGCGGAGCAAAGGTGACCGGGCGATCGTTTAGGTTCGCATCGCTGCGATCAGCGGTCCGGTTCCCATGATTTTCATCATCCGCTTGAGATTGTAGGCCAGTACGTGAAGGCTCATCTCGGTACTGACGCGCCCGAGGGTGCGCGTGAGGAAGTGGGTGGCCCCCATCCAGGCCTTGAGTGTTCCGAACGGGTGTTCGGCCGTTTGCCGGCGGATCTGCATTTTCTTAGGGTCTCGATCCAAGCGCCGTTGCATCTGGACGAGCACCTCCTCATGTTCCCAGCGCGTCACGCGTCGCTCGGTTCCCGGCGTGCAGCGCGCTTTGAGGGGACAAGAGCCACAGTTCGAGGTCCAGTAGCGATACAGCGTGAGGCCACGTTCGGTCATCGTCGTGCGCCTGGTCAAGCGCTGGTTCGCCGGACACCGGTACTCGTCCAGCCGTGGCACGTAACGGAAGGCTTCTCGGTCAAACCGGCCGGCAAAGTTGGCGGTGGATGTCAGCGATTTGGGCACGATCGGAACGATGCCAGCCTCGTGGCAGGCGAGGATCTCCTCGCTTTTGTAGTAGCCGCGATCAGCCACCGCCGTGAGTCCTTCGGTTCCCATCGCTACACGCGCCTTCTCAGCCATCTTGTAAAGCTGATCCCGGTCAGTGCCGACGTTCGTGACCTCATGCGTCACAATCAAATGATGCTCGGCATCCACCGCGGTCTGTACGTTGTAGCCGACGATGCCGGTGCCCTTGCCTTGGCTCGCCATCGATCGCGCGTCGGGGTCAGTCAAAGAGACCTGGCCATCGGCGCTGGCCTTCATTTGCTTCTGCAGACCCTCGAGGCGGCGCATCTCCTCCTGCAGCGTCGCGATGCGATCCTTAAGCCGCACGGCCTTGCGCACCGAGCGCGGAGCTTCCTTGCGGTCCATCCGATCGAGTTGCTCCAGGTACTCGTTGATGCTCTCCTCGATCAGCTCCAGCCGCAGCTTCATCTTCCCGCTCGTGAAGTTGCGGTCCCGATGGTTGACCGCTTTGAACTTGCTGCCGTCGATCGCCACAACGGCCTGCGTGAACATACCGAGTCGCCGGCATAGCACGATAAACTCGCGGCACACGGCACGGATCGCTTTACCGTTCTCCGCGCGAAAGTCCGCCAGCGTCTTAAAGTCCGGTGCCAACCGGCCCGTCAGCCACATCAGCTCCAGGTTGCGATTCGCTTCCTGCTCGAGCCGGCGACCGGATTGGATGCGGTTCAGATAACCGTACAGATAAATCTTCAGCAGCGTCGCCGGATGATAGGCGGGTCGTCCCGTCGCATTCGCCGCAACCCCGGCAAACCCCAGTTTCCCAAGATCCAGCTCCTCGACAAACGCCTCAATCACGCGCACCGCGTTATCTTCCGAGACGTACTCATCGATACGCTCGGGCAGCAAATATCCCTGGTTACGGTCGGCCCCCTGAATGAATCCGCTCATAGCAGCCCCTCATTCCCGCGACCTTGCAATTTTACCTTCCTTCAATGAGTTTTCACACAGTCTCGGCCAGATGGCGCCGGTCACGACGCTAGAATGCTCGTCGAAAAGCAGCCATTCAACGTTTCGGCAGGCAGAGCTTACGGCCGGCCGTTTATCAGTCCCGATCCGGCGCTCCCTGAGGGAAGAGCTTGCGGAATGGACGCGCCTCATCAACGACACGGGCGACAGAGGGCCTAGCAAGAACCCGGCCGCGGTAGGCGAGAACTCCCGGAAATCGATCGCCGACTGGATGCACCCAATCCGCGTAGAAAAGCGCTGGGGCGGCGGAACAATCCGCCAGGGAGAAGGTGCTACCGGACGCCCACGCTTGAGGCGTGAGCTGTTCTTCGAGCCATCCATACGCAACGTCCAGCATCCTCCTGGCATCGGCGACGCCTTTGGCATCGCGCTCGGTCTCCGTTCGCCTTCGATCCGAGACCAGCGTTTGCATCGG
>JADGRR010000432.1 GCA_017880745.1 Burkholderiales bacterium | reverse complement strand
AAAGCGCCGCGCTTCGATAAGACCGAAGGCAAGCGCCTGCGCCGAATTCTGCGCTGGCATTTGCGATACCCTCCACCTTAAGTATGTCCGGGGGCGAATTTGCCAAAGGAAGTCATCATGACCGACCTGTCCGATCTGGGCTCCTCTGCGTTCTGGCGCGTCAATCCCAGGGATTCCGATCCGCAGGAGACGCGCGAATGGCTAGACGCGTTCGACGCAATGGTCGAGACCGAAGGCCGCGAGCGCGCGACTTATTTGCTGCGCCGGCTGCTCGATCACGCGCGCAAGCGGCGCGTGCAGCTGCCGCCGGTGCTCAACACGCCTTACCGCAACAGCGTCGGCCTCGCCGACCAACCGCAGTTTCCCGGCGATCTCGACATCGAGCAGCGCCTGTCCTCGATCGTGCGCTGGAATGCGCTGGCGATGGTGGTGCGCGCCAACCGCGCGCATCCCGATCTCGGCGGCCACATTGCGAGCTACGCCTCGGCGGCGGATTTGTTCGAGGTCGGCTTCAACCATTTCTTTCGCGCCGGGCGGGCAGGGGAGAATAAGGGCGCCGACGGCGGCGACCTGGTCTATTTTCAGCCGCACTCGGCGACAGGCGTCTACTCGCGCGCTTTTCTCGAAGGGCGCTTGAGCCAGGAGCAACTTGCCCATTATCGCCGCGAGACCGGCACCGCCGGGGAGGCGCCCCCGGCTGGCGTCGGCTCTGCCCTCGCCCATAAGGGCCAAGGCCTGTCGTCCTATCCCCACCCCTGGCTGATGCCCGATTTCTGGCAGTTTCCGACCGGATCGATGGGGCTGGGACCGATACAGGCGATCTACCAGGCGCGCTTCATGAAATACCTGGCGGGCCGCGGCATTCTCGACACCGCCGGGCGCAAGGTCTGGGCCTTCGCCGGCGACGGCGAGATGGACGAGCCCGAGTCGCTCGCCGGACTATCGCTGGCCGCGCGCGAAGGCCTGGACAATCTCATCGTCGTCGTCAATTGCAACCTGCAGCGGCTCGACGGTCCGGTGCGCGGCAACGGCTCGGTGATCCAGGAGCTGGAGGGCCTGTACGCCGGCGCCGGCTGGAACGTGGTGAAGCTCCTGTGGGGGTCGGACTGGGATTCCCTGTTTGCTCGCGACGACGACGGGATACTGCTGCAGCGCCTGCACGAGACCGTGGACGGCGAATTCCAGACCTACGCCGCCACCGACGGCCGCTTCAACCGCGAGCATTTTTTCAACAAGTATCCGGAATTGCGCTCGCTGGTGGCGCACATGTCCGACGACGACATCGATCGCCTGCGTCGCGGCGGGCACGATCCTTTGAAAATCTACGCCGCGTATCACACGGCGCTGCACCATCGCGGCCAGCCCACGGTGATCCTCGCCCAGACCAAGAAGGGTTACGGCATGGGCCACTGGGGCCAGGGCAAGATGAGTACGCACCAGCAGAAAAAGCTCGACGTCGAGGCGCTGCGCGCGTTTCGCGAGCGCTTCTCGCTGCCGCTGTCCGACGAGGACATCGAGCAGGTGCGCTTTTTCAAGCCGGCGGCCGATGCGCCGGAGATGAAGTACCTGCACGCGCGCCGCGAGGCGCTGGGCGGCTACCTGCCCGCGCGTTCGGCCGCCGCGCCGAAACTCGCCGTGCCGGCGCTGGCGCAGTTCGCCAAGATTCTTGAGGGCTCGAATGGGCGCGAGCAGTCCACCACCATGGCGTTTGTGCAGATCCTGGCGCAACTGCTGAAGGATGTGGTGCTGGGCAAGCGCATCGTGCCGATTGTCGCCGACGAGGCGCGCACCTTCGGCATGCAGACGCTGTTCCGCCAGGTCGGCATTTATTCCGCGTTCGGCCAACTGTACGAACCCGAGGACCACGACGAGCTGCTCTATTATAAGGAGGCGAAGGACGGCCAGATTCTGGAGGAAGGCATCAACGAAGCCGGGGCGCTGTCCTCCTGGATCGCCGCCGCGACCAGTTACAGCGCGCACGGTACGCCGATGCTGCCGTTCTATGCGTTCTACTCGATGTTCGGCTTTCAGCGTGTTGGCGACCTGATCTGGGCGGCGGCCGATTCGCGCTCGCGCGGATTCCTGATCGGCGCGACCGCCGGCCGCACCACGCTCGCCGGCGAAGGCCTGCAGCACCAGGACGGCACCAGCCACCTCATCGCCTCCACCATTCAGAACTGCGTCGCCTACGATCCCTGTTTCGGCTGCGAGCTTGCGGTGATCCTGCAGGACGGCATGCGGCGTATGCTCGACGCGCAGGAGGACGTGTTCTACTACGTCACGGTGATGAACGAGAACTACGCGCAGCCGCCGCTGCCGGCGGGTGCTGAGGAGGGGATCAAGCGCGGCATGTACCTGTTGCGGGAATCGGCCGTGGCGGTCGCCGGAACCAAGGCCGGCGGCGGGAAGAAGATCCGCCGCGTCCAGCTCCTGGGCTCGGGGACGATCCTGCGCGAAGCGCTCGCCGCCGCCGAGATCCTGGAGCAGGAGTACGACATCGCCGCCGATGTCTGGAGCGTCACCAGTTTTACCGAGTTGCGCCGCGATGGCCTCGAATGCGAGCGCTGGAACGGGGAGCATCCAGACCATCCGCGCAAGAGTTGGGTGGAGCAATGCCTCGCCAACGCCGGCGGACCCGTCATCGCGGCGAGCGATTATGTGCGCGCGGTGGCCGACCTCATCCGCGGCTGGGTGCCGGGAAAATACGTGGCTCTGGGCACCGATGGCTTCGGCCGCAGCGACACACGCTCCGCGCTGCGGCGCTTCTTCGGCGTCGATGCGCAGGGCATCGCGCAGGCGGCTGCGCGCGCCGCCACTTCCAAGTCCGGATGACGGACAATCGGCCGTTCCGTCAACGACAATCGCGAAGGTCGGAAGTCCGTTATACGCGGGCGATGCCGTCGCTGGCGCTGCCGGCGGCGAAGGGTGCCACCAGCCTCACCGGCTTGTTCGGAGATTGCGCCTCACCCTGCGATCGCTTTCTCGGGTGATTCGCCGTAAGGCGGAGAATAGATTACCAGCACTTTTACCGGGGTATCGCTGATCACGGTGAAAACATGGCGCATGTCGGCCGGAAAGAAGCAGCAGTCACCGGGGCCGAGCTCGCGCGCCTGACCGCCCACTTCGGCGCGCGCGCGGCCCTCCAGCATATAGCACACCTGCTCGATGCCAGGATGGCTGTGCGGGAGCGCGCCCTTGCCTTTTTCGACCACGCCCAGCACCACCTCGATCCTGTTCGCGCCGACGGTCTCGGGGCCGATCAGGCGATAATTGGTCGTGCCGGTGTGGTTGGCCGGGTGATACGGCGCGACCGACTGCTGGTTGACGAAATAGGTGGAAGCGGAATTCTGGCGGGCCATGGCGGTCTCAGCTTGACGTTTCGCGTATTCTAACCGGTTGATCCAGATCAAACCGCGAATCAAACTGCGGCTAGGACTAAGCCCTTGACTTGGCTTATAATTA
>JADGRR010000431.1 GCA_017880745.1 Burkholderiales bacterium | reverse complement strand
TCGAACTTGATCACGTCCGCGCCCATCCACGCGAGCAGTTGCGAGCAGGTGGGCCCCGCCTGCACGTGTGTCATGTCGAGAATGCGAACTCCCTTCAGTGCTTCCATGTCTTGATCTCCGTAAAGTACGCTGCGGCATGAACGGCGCGATCTTGCATCCGTTCTGTCCCGCGCTGCCAAAGCGAGGCTCCGCGTCCGAGCTAACCGTATTTGTACATCGTTTGGATCGAGGCGCCCGACAACGTCGCGGTTGATCACCACACCGCGCTCGGGCTGCGCCAGCTTCGGGGCAACTGTCCGCCGCTTATCTGCTTGACCTCGCTGCCTGCGGTGACTTGTGGTTCAACAGTTCCCTTGCTGTCCTCCTAGATTTGGGCACGGCCGCCGCGCTCGATTGCCGCCGTGCCAGGTGTACCATATTCGCGCGGCCGTATGCGCCGATGCATTGTAGCGTCTATACTAAGAAGTCCGCGTGCCTGCGCACCTTGACTGAGGTCAATGATTTCGATTTTAATTTGACCTCGAATCGATTCCCATCACCACATGTCGTCCATCCACACCCATCCACAGCGCAACACCATCCGCCTGCAGCTCAGGCAGAGCCTGGTCCTCAAGGACTTGCCCGCGGCCGCCTGGACGGAGCTGGAACGGCAGCTGGAGATCGCCGACTTCGGCAAGGGTGACCTGTTGGTGCATCAGGGCCACAGCGCCATGGAGCAGTTCTTCATCCTCGACGGCATCCTCAAGCGCGTGGTCAGCGACCCGAAGGGCAAGGAGATGATCCTGCGCTTCGCCGCCGAAGACGACATGGACACTTCATACGCGGCCTGGCGCCTGGGGAGGCCGATGCCCTACAGCATCGTCGCCGTGACCAAGGTTCGCGTGGCCAAGCTTTCGATGCAGCACTGGGTCGAGTTTCTCGAGCGCGACGCCGCGGTCAAGGCGCACTTCGAGTACGAGGTCATGAGCCTGATGTCGGAAGTGATGGCGCACACCATCACCCTGCATCTGCTCGATGCGCCCGGGCGGCTGTCGCGCTTCAAGCGCAAGCACCCGGAACTTCTCGACCGCATTCCGAAAAAGGAACTAGCCTCGTATCTGAACCTTACTCCGGAAACCCTGTCCCGCCTGAAGAAGCGCAAACAGCCTGACGAGCGTTGACCCTCCCTAGCCCGGGAGGCAAGTTGAAACAACAAGCGCCAGCTTGAGCGTGCCAAGCTGGCGCTTCTGGGCAGTGCGGCTTCAGCCAGGATCGGCATCCGCCTCCGCGTCCGCTCCATCCTACGCGACTCAGGCGTTTGCAGAACCGGCAGCAGGATCGTGCCCGCGGTCAGCCGGCCGCCGTCTGCCAGGCCATTCGATCTATCGCGTGGTCGGGTTGCTGCCTCTTCGCTCGCAGCCCGCCGCCTAACACCAGCCTACGCCAACATCAGCGGGTAGACCCCGCAGTGGCGGGGATTGCCGGACCTCCGGCGTCCCCGGCACCTTCCCCGGCGATTCTTTTTCTAATGATAGGCCTCAGGACGAAAAGGGCCAGGACCGCCGCCGTGAGGTCGAATACGGCTGCGATATAGTAGGGCACCGAAAAAGAGCCGGCAAAATGTGAAGCCACCGCAGCAGCACCCCACCCGGCCATAATGGAAGACACGCCCTTGGCCGTGTACAGTATGCCGTAGTTGCCCGACGCGTTTTTCGGGCCGAAGACATCGCCCGTTATCGCCGAGAACAAGGCATAGATTTCGCCCCAGGCAAGGAAGACAAAGGGCATCAGGATCATGAACGCGATCGGCTGTCCCGCGATCTGCGTCATCAGGAAGATGAGCGCGCCTTCAAGCGCAAAGGCAAAGGCCATCGTATACTCGCGCCCGAACTTGTCTGAAATCGAACCCCACATGATTCTGGCGAACGCATTGGTAACTCCCGCTAGGGTTGCGACGAACGGGACAATGGCGATACCCATTACCTTCGCGTCGAACACGTTGAGGGACTTGGCGATCTGGGACATGTTGCCGGTAGTCATCAGTCCGCCGGTACAGACCATGAGGAACATGGCATACATAATATAAAACTCTTTCTGCGACATCATCTGCTTCGAGGAAAACTCCCGCCGTGTTTGCGCAACCGCCTTGGGCTGCACCCAATCTTTAGGCAACCAGCCCTTGGGGGGGTGGCGCAAAATCAGCGCCATGGCGAACGCCACAACGCCTTGACCGATGCCCCAGGTGGTCATGGCGCCGGCCCAGCCCATGGATGCAATACTGCCGCTGATTGGGATGAGCGTAAGCGCCGAGCCGCCTCCAAATCCCGCGGCGGTCAGGCCGGCCGCCAATCCCCTTTTGTCGGGAAACCATTTGACGGCATTGGCAACCGTGGCTACGTAGATGATGCCGCAGCCAGTACCGGCGAGAACGCCGTAATAGATGTACAACTGAAACACGGACGTTGCGAACATTCCTCCGAGCACCCATCCCAGAAAAATGAGTATGGCCCCTACTAGCACGAGATTGCGGATACCGAATTTGTCGATGAAGTATCCGGCAACCGGTACCGGCCAGGTTTCAAACAGAATAAACAGGGAAAAAATGAGGGCAATCTCGGAATAGGGCACACCCGGGAACTGTTGCTTCAGCCCTGGCGTAAAAAGGGTGAAGGCATACTGAAAGTTTGATATGACGACCATCGCCATGACACCGGCAGCCAGTTGAATCCACCGGTTGCCGACGATCGGGCCGTATGTTTGTTGCGCGAGATCCGTCAGCGCACTTCTCTCGTTTGACATTTCGCTTCCTCCTTTGAATAACATCTGACTTGTTCCATCGCGATCCCTTCTGGCAACGGACCTTGATTGTTATTGGTATCCGGCAATTGCAATCAAACTCTTGCGTCGAACCGATATCCGCTCAGACGCAGGTGCGCCACTGAGCAGGTCCAGTATCGTTCTTGCCAGATCCTATCGCAGCGATAGGATACCGCTGTAGGTGCCGATGCCTGCATTGATCTGAGTCAATAAAGCAAAACTCGCACATAACGTTCATCTGGGAATTTCCTGCGACTCGCCGACCGCAGCGGCATGCTTGCGCGCCAGCATCGTGCCGATCAGCACCACCAGCAGCGCTCCGGCCAGACCCACGATGATCTCCAGATGGAAGCCGGCCAGCATCGGCTTCTTGTCCAGCATCTGGAAATTGGCGCTCATCCAGTCGACGAGCGCCGGGTCGCTCACCACCATCTCGCCCGCAACGAACCCGATCAGCGCGGCGCCCACGGTAATGACAATCGGAAAACGCTCCATCACTTTGATCAGCAGCGTGCTGCCGAAAATCACCAGCGGAATGCTGATCCCCAGCCCCAGAATGAGCAAGGTTATGCTGTCGCCGGCCGCAGCCGCGACCGCAATCACGTTGTCCACGCTCATCACCAGGTCGGCGATAAGAATGGTCTTTATCGCCGCCAGCATGTTCTCGT